>DOMR01000056.1 GCA_003509845.1 Chitinophagaceae bacterium
TTGAATTGCTGGGCAGGTATGAAGAGAATGCCTATTTCGTTAGAATGATGAAATTAGCAGGAAATAAAAATATATCACTATACGAATTGCAAGGTTTTAGTCATGGCAGCATGAATCTTCCTGGAATTCATTTAATGTATCAAGAAATTGGTAAAATATTAAATAAAAAATAGTTGGATTAATTTTAAAAACACGCGCTACTTGATAACAGAAGATCCAAACACAAAAGTGTTTTTTGTAAATCTCACAATTATTTTTTGTCTTCCCATTATTTCTAAAGTATATCTAGCATAATTGAATAATGACTGTATTTATGGTATATAAAATTTAACCTGCAGGGTTTTTTGTAAATCTAATGGCAATTTTGACAATAGATCATACTTTGTAACTTTTTCAATTGCATCAACTGTTGTAATATACTTTTTCCAATCAGCATCAATTGTATTTTCGTTTGGAGTGTCAATTGCCAAAATTCTAGTATTAGCATTTACTCTAGATAAATCACCATTACCATTAGGCAATATAATAGCAACTTTCCAAACTCGATTAGGAACCACCACTTTTCCTAAATTAATAGTTTCTGCAAAGCCATTGGTGCCAGTACCACCTTTGCCATAACTTCCCATTATAACATATACTTCATTACCTTTTTGAACTTCTGCTCTTAAATAACTTTCTAATGTAGCCCAAGTTTTTTGATTATTATTAGGTGCTTGCGGTATCATATTTGTCATTAAGAAGGTAGATGAATTTGCTTCTATGGAACTTGTTCTATCTCCTGATGGACAATTATGACCTCTATCAAATCCAGATCCACTATAACTATTGCTTAATACTTGGTAATAGCCTGTAGGTAACCCAGTGAAATTCGCAAAATTATCAAGCCTTGAAGTGCTACCAGTGCTTGTTGCATCTAAATGCCAACTTACCCAGTTAGGAGTTCCTCTTGAACTACTATAAGATTGTACATAATATTTTTGATCAATTAAATAGTTTTCTATTTGTATACTATTTGTTGATGCATTTGAAGGATTGCCAAAAAGCATATTGCTATTATCTCCATCTGCAGGTGGAACATCTATACCATTCCCGGATGGAGTTCCTCTTCCCGCTGCAGGATTAGAATTATAACCTGTTGTATCTAAAATATTATCTACTGGCTCAAAAAATACTATATTAGGCTTTCCTTTACCAATAAAAATAATATCATCTATATTAACTCTAGTAGTACCGGTTTTTCTAATTTGAAAACGAACCTTTTTTAAGGAAGTAATATTAAAAGAATCAGTAATAAATGACTTACTATTCGTAGACATTGGATTACCTAGCTGTGTATAGGTGGCACCTTGATCATCTGATATCCATAAACTTAATACTGAAACTGCATCATTACCATATTGTGCATGATTAATTTTGATCATTGTAATACTATCAATATCAAAGTTCATTGATATTTTACCTGTTCTTAATCTAACAGATTGACTATCTTTTTTAATATCTGCTGCAAGCTGACCTAATAAAGCATCATCAAAAGACCAACTACCAGTTTTGATGGCAACATCTCCAATTGCATAAGCTGTTTTTTTACCCATCTCAAAATCTTCTTTAATCAAGTAGTTTGGAGATATATATTGAAAAACAATTGTTGGTGATTCTATAACATCCGTCTTTTTTGTACAACTGCTAATTGATAACAATACTAGCGAGTATAAAATTATTTTCTTCATTATTAAATATTTTAATGCGAAAATAGTCTATTTGCCATGTTATTCTTATTACTAATTAATGAACATTTATCCTTTTTGAAATGCCAGTAAGTTTTTGGGTATGATTTGCCCCAAAAACGGTTAATTATGTGGTGGATGTGAGATGTATATCTATTTTAATCTCCTATCCTATTGATTATCAAGAATTTATGCTGTCAAATGTATAGACCCCTTTTTTATTTGATTAAAGTCGCGGCCAAATTTGGGCCAGGTTTGGGCTATTTCTTAAAAAATATTTATAAATTACTTACTCGAATATTAGCGCTGCCCTCCTATGAAATATTTATATATTTTTCTTATTCTATTATTAAACAATACTTTATCTTATTCACAGGTAAACCAGTCTAAGTCGATTTGTAGTGGCGCCACAATAAATTTAACTTCTGATGATTTTGGATTGCCAGATACGACCACTTATACTTGGAATTATTCTGTTGGTGCTGGGACTGTTTCTGGTTTTAGTTCCACAAGTACTAGCGTAAAAATATTTAACCAAACCTTATATGTAACAGGAAATGTTGTTGGCGTTGTTGTATATTATATCACACCTTCCTATGGAAATCCATTTACAGTTACCGTGAATATTAATCCTACAAGTATGGTAATTGATGCAAGTACTATTGCACCGACAATTTGTAGTGGCTCCAATTTTTATGCTGGTATAAGTGGTGTGCCAACAAATACTAAATATACCTGGACTACTCCAGTTATGAGTACTGGTGTCGTTAATGGAACAGGACAGAATACTCCACAATCATACATTGTGCAACCATTGGTTTATACAGGCGCAGCAAATACTTCAGGTACTGCTACCTATACAGTCACACCATCTGTTGGTGGTTGTATTAATCCATCTTTTTCATTCAATGTAACCATTAATCTTACAGGTGGAACTGCACCAATAATTAATAATAAAGGATCCATAGCACCTAAATGTAGTGGTGCCACAACCATTTTCACTGCAACTGCAACACCGAGTGCTGGAGTCACTTTTCAAAATTGGGTTAGACCGAACCAATATGGAATTAAAGAAAATTCAAGTACCGGAAATAGTAGTGCTATAAATGAAACATTAAATGATACCCTAAATACGCCAATCTCGGTTAGTTATATTTATAATTTAACTTATAGTTCTGGTGGTAGGTGTATGACTACCGAAGTTGTGAATATTACTATTAACCCTGTAGCAATTATTGCCCCTAAACAAATTAGTGTATGCAGTGGAAGCTCAATGAGTGTGAACATCAATGATATTATTCCTGCAAATACCAGGTATACTTGGGCCACTCCTGTTATAAGCACTGGTTCGGGAACTGTTAGTGGAGCAATTGCACAAAGTACCCAAGTATCTTTAATTAGTCAAGCCTTAACTAATAATCCAGTTTCAAGAGCTGTTCCTGTTACTTTAAATTATACAATAACTCCTTTTGCAATCACTGGAGCTTATAGTTGTGTAAGTCCTACTTTTCCTATTACAGTTACCTTAAATCCGGTTTCAACAACAACACAACTTACTACAACTACTTGCAGTAATCAACCCTTCAACATTCCCTTAACTACATTCCCAGTAGGAACCAATTTCACTTGGTCTTTAGCACCAACAATAGCGCCAACAACAAGTGCAATTAATGGAGGTGCAAATCAAACTAGTCCTATAAGTGTAATTAGTCAAACTTTAATTAATAACACAAATAGCGCAGCTACAGCAACCTATGTTGTGACTCCAATAACAGATAAATGTAAGGGAACCACATTTAATGCAATTGTAACTGTTAACCCATTACCAAATATTGTCAACTTGAATCAAACTGCAACTGTTTGTAGTGGGTCAACACTAAATATAAATCAATCGGGAGTCCCTACAAATACTACATATACTTGGTCAATACCTACCATCAGTCCATCTAATACAACTAGCGGGGAAACTGGAAGAAATGGACAAACCACATTTAGTCAAACGCTTACAAATCTTACAGTCAACCCAGTTACAGCTAATTATACCATAACGCCCAATGCTGGCAGCTGCTCTGGAGCGCCATTTAATATTTTGGTTACAGTTAAACCAATCGCAAAATATTCTGCCCAATCTTACAGCGCTTGTAGTGGGGTAAACTTTACTTTTAACCCTTATAATTCGCCAGAAGGAACCACCTACACTTGGAATTTACCCTCGTACCCACAAAACGCTAAGCTATCTAGTGGAAGTTCTCAGTCCTTACCAGCAAATATTATTAATCAAACATTGGTAAATACTGCGGACACAGCCACTGCCATATATACCATTACGCCTAATACAAATGGTTGTATTGGGCCCGACTTCCAGTTATATGTAACAGTTAACCCGCTTCCTTCCGTTCCTGATATTGTTCAATCCAATTGCAGTGGCTCTCCTTTTTCCGTAATTCCAGCAAGTTCAATTCCTGGAACATTATACACCTGGAACACACCAGAAATCCCTTTAAATAATATTACTGGCGGATTGTCTAAATTAACTCCCGTATCCAGTATTAATGGTACTTTAATTAACGTCACACTTTCTAATGCAATTGCAAAATATATAATTACCCCAATTGCAAATGGTTGCACAGGTAATACATTTAATTTAATTCAAACTATTAGTCCCGTTCCAACTATAGGACTTTTAACTTCGAAGATTTGTAGTAACACCGCCTTTGATGCTTCCCCAAATGGACTACCTATTAATGCCATTACTACTTATACATGGAATAATCCAGTAATAAGCCCTGCTAATGCATTATCAGGAGGTAGCAAACAGGATTCATCAGTTACAAATATTAGTCAAAATTTAATTAATAATACGAATGCAGTTGCAACAGCTTCGTACAATGTAACCCCTAGTACTGGAGGTTGTCAAGGGAGTCCCTTTAAGGTGGTGATAACAGTTACGCCAAGAGCAGCATTGCCAGACATTAGTACGACCATTTGTAGTGGAGGAACTTTTATATCTGTGCCTAACAATTCACCAATTGGTACAAAATATTCATGGCTAGCGCCTACCATAACAACCGGTATTTTAGGTGGTCAAGCTAATGCTTTATATGTTGACACAATTTCTCAAACGCTCATAAATTCTAATTCAAATATTAGTATAGGATTAGCAAAATATGAAGTAACTCCAATAACAGATGGCTGTAATGGAACTAATTTTTTCGTAAACGTTAATGTTAATTCAAGTAATGCTATATTATCTAGTTCCTTAAACCCTGCTTCAGTTTGTAGCAATGCATCATTTATTTATACACCAACCAGTAGTTTAACAGGTACTTCTTTTTTATGGACAAGAGATACCATTTCAGGTATAGATAATTTACCAAAATATGGATATGGAGATATTAATGAGACTATAATTAATAATACAAGTAATCCAATTACTGTTAAATACGCATTTACGCTTTCCTCAAATGGTTGTACCAATTTAAATAAGCAGACCGTTTTTGTAGTGGTGAACCCTATCCCAAAAATCAATAGCACAACTAGTCCTGCCTCCATTTGTTCAGGAGCAACATTTAATTATTCAGCAACTTCAAATACTATAAACGTGTTATTTGACTGGGAGAGAAGTTATGTTGCAGGAATAAATGAGGCATTGTCAATAGGATCTGGAAATATATCTGAAATTTTAACCAACAAGACATCTAATGTATTGTTAGTACCCTATATATATACCTTATCTGCAAATGGATGCAGTAATTCAGAAACAGTTTTTGCAACAGTAAACCCGGTGCTTGTATCTCCAGATATTAGTGCAACAATATGTAGTGGTTCTGAAGCAAATATCACTTCAGTAACATTGCCTCAAAATACGCTTTACACTTGGTCCTCCCTATCAAATACTGGAGGTGTGTTTGGAAGTAGCTCACAAACATTTAGTTCACAAAAAAACATCAATCAAAAATTATTTAATAATACGAATCAAGTAGGTTATTCAACTTATTCAGTTACGCCATCGCTACCAAGTCAGATAAGTAACGGATGTCTTGGTAAGCCATTTACTTTAACGTTAATAGTAAATCCATTGCCTGTATTAACTTCTAGTTTTGTGGCACCAGCAATATGTAGTAATACTGAATTTAATTACACCCCAACAAGCAATATTATAGGCACTGTATTTAATTGGTATAGGGATGCGTCAAACGGATTGCAAAATTCTAAATCTGCAGGAATAGGGTTTATAAAAGAAACGCTAATTGATAGTACCATTAATCCAATTAATATTGTGTATAAATTTGTCCTGACTGCCAATGGCTGCTCAGATACTAGTTATATTGTAAAATTATTAGTAAATCCGGCACCTATACTTGGTGATAAGACAATTACCGTATGTAGTGGATCTTCATTTAATCTTCCGAATAATTTAATGCCTTTTAATACTACTTATAAATGGGGCAATCCAATCATATTACCTTCTAATAGCTTGACAGGCTTCAAAGCTGCAACAACGCCACAGACCATTGTAATGGATAGTCTATATAATAATACACTTAATAATGCAAAAGCTATTTATACCATTCAACCTATTAATAATAGCTGTAACATATCACCATTTAATTTAACTGTAAACACAACGCCTACGCCAAATATAATTGATCAAGAAATTAGTATTTGTAGTGGAGCAGATTTTGTATTTGTCCCAAATAAAATTCCAGATAATTCTGTTTACGAATGGGGCAATCCTGTCAGTCAACCTTATGGGGTTGTTAATGGATATACTTCAGATAACCAATTATATAAAAATATAAAACAAAGATTATTTAACCCAAGTATCAATACTGCTAAAGCTATTTACAAAATCAAACCTAGTAATGATGGTTGTATTGGGAATGAATTCAAACTAACAGTTAGTGTAAATCCGATTCCTTCCTACGCAGTCACTTCAATGAACGAAGTTTGTCCAAATGTTGCTGATACTATATATCTTACATTATTAGGTAATTCACCTTGGAATGTTTCATATATAGATCCTGCGACAGGAATTGCTAATACAATAAAAAATTTAACCGCCTCTAGTCAAAAAATAATTTTAACTAAATTACCTGAAATAGGCCCATATAAATTTAAACTTATAAATATACAAGACGCCTATTGTTATAATGATACTTCAACTGTCATAAACACGCAACAAATTCTTCCGTTACCTAAAGATTCAATATATGCACCTTCTGGAAATCAAATTTGTATCAATCAAACATTACCATTAAATATAAACAATGCAACGGCAAGTTTGTATAAATGGTATATCAATGACACCCTCTTTATCCAATCGAGTAATAATAATATACAAGTTGGGAAACCAGGAATTTATTATGCGGAAACCAAAAATAATGTCGGCTGTATTAATAAAACGATAAATACAGTTACAATGAGGCAAGTTTTTATCAATCCTGCTATTAATTTCACAAATGATTTATCATGTATAACGCTGCCAATAAATTTCACTAATCTTACAGATACCTTAAAAACAGGGCAGCTTAATTGGACTTGGTATTTTTCAAAATCGGATTCTTCAATAGGATACAATTCAAAATATGTTTTTAAAAGTGGGGGTTCTTATAATATTAAATTAATTGCAAAATCTCCGATTTGTAATTATGCCATCACAAAAGATACAACGATATTAATAAGATACCCTGTAGCCGGTATAAAACTTCCTCCTGTATCAGCCTATATTAATACAAATACGCGCATTAAAGGCCGAGAACTAATTGGAGAAAGCTATCAATACAAATGGGAGCCATTCTGGGGAATAGATTCTACTAAAATTGCTAGCCCAATTTTTAATTTTAATATGAATCAGGTATATAAAATAAATTATATCACAAAGTACGGCTGTATAACTACAGATACTTTATCTGTAAATGTTTTTGCTAATAATTTGGTTGATATTTTTGTTCCTAAATCATTTTCACCAAATAACGATGGAGTCAATGATCAATTGTATGCATACCTAGCAGGGATTAAAAAATTCCATTTTATAAGAATTTATAACAAATTTGGGCAACTTATGTTTGAAAGTAAATCTAACAATACGCCTTGGGATGGTATCACTAATGGGCGTTTACAACCCATTGACGCATATGTTTGGTTTGCAGAAGGGGAAGATATAAATGGTAAAATAATTTCAAAAACCGGAAGTGTAATGTTATTGAGGTAAATGAAAAAACAACTATTTTATATATTATTTACTATTTGTTTTCTATTGAGAGGCATGACATCTTATAGTCAAGATCCTAATTACTCGCAATTTTTTGCTTCCCCATTAACTATTAGTCCAGCATTAGCAGGAAAATCAGATGCTAAATTAGAGGCTAATTCTATTTATAGAAAACAAAGCTTTGGTGCAGGTGTCAATTATAATACAAAATTGATATCTGTTGACGGAAGGCTATTTGAAAATTATGATAATAATAATACAAGCTTTCTAGGAATAGGGGCTATGTTTTTATCCGATGATGCTATGGCGGGAATTTATAAAAATACCTTTTTTTCGTTAAACAGCTCTTACCACCTCACCTTAGATAAATATCAAGATCATAGCCATTCTTTAACTGCTGGTTTAGGATTCACTTATAATAAAATTAATATTGATTACGCCAGTTTAAACACAAGTGAACAATTAAATTTATATGGGTTTGATAGAACCTTGCCTACAGGAGAGGCTAATTTTAATGGCATACCAGCAACTACATCAACAAGCGCAGGCTTGTTATATTCATATGCTACAGACACAAAAGTGATTGATGTTGGAATATCTGGATATAAATTTTATAAAAACCAAATATCAGTATTTGGAGATGGAACACAATATGTTTCACCTAGATACAATGCGCATGTTAATTATTCAAAATTTATAGATAATAAAACCTTGTTGTTTTTAAAAGGCTATTATCAATTTCAGGAAGGGAATAATTACTTAATAGCTGGTGGACATGTAGAATATTCAATCAACGAAATTTATCAAGATTTTCAACAATCCTTCAATTTAGGTTTATATTATCGAGTTCAAAATGCGATTATCCCTTATATTGGATTTACCTATAATCAATTACAATTTGGATTTTCATATGACATACAAGTATCTCAAATAAAGAATGCAGCTATTCGTCCAAATACATTTGAGCTTACGATGATCTTCAAAAAGCAGAAAAAATGGTGGAACCCCTTAATATAAAATTTAGATAATTAGCATTCATTGTAATTATCCAAGCAAGTTTTCGAATAAACAACGACAGACATTGTCCTATAGTTAAATCTATTGTTAACACAGAAATAATATTTTCTTAACTTTTGGGTAATATGGTAAAATTATTTTCGCGTACAAACCATATACATGCAAAATTTAAAATTCTTTTATCTATTACTGATTACAGTAGTTTTATTCTCCTGCCGTAAACAAGACACAACGCCTCCATTAGAATTCACGCAGAACGAAGATTTAGCCAGTTATCAAGAAATAGCATCTGTTAATTTAGGTGGTTTAGGTGCAGCAGAAATCACGGCTTTTGATCCAGCAACTGATAGATTATTTGCAGTAAATAATAGCGCTGAAAATAAAATTGATGTTTTAGACATTAGCAATCCCTCCAATGTAACCGTGATAAAATCGATCAGCATGTTACCTTTTGGTGGATATGTAAATAGCGTTGCAGTTAGTAATGGAAAGTTAGCAGCAGCCGTTGAATCTACCAACAAACAGGCTCCCGGGAAAGTGATTGTTTTCAATACCACCACCTATGCTGAAATTAAATCAATCAACGTTGGTTCCTTACCGGATATGGTTACATTTAGTCCAGATGGCAATTATATTATCACAGCAAACGAAGGCGAACCTAGTGATGATTATCTTAATGACCCAGAAGGAAGCGTTTCTATCATTAAAGTAGCTGATTATTCGGTTGTTACCTTGAATTTCGCCTCTTTTGAAAGCCAATTAGCTAGTTTAACTGCAAAAGGATTTAGAATTTTTGGTCCAGGTAAAAATTTCATTAAAGATATTGAACCTGAATATGTAACTGTATCAGATGATTCAAAAACCGCGTACGTTACACTACAAGAAAATAATGCTATTGCTGAAATTGATATCACAACGGCAACCATTAAAAAAATTACCCCCCTTGGATTTAAAGATTATTCTTTAGCGGGTAATGCAATTGACGCAAGTGATAAGGATAACAAAATTGAATTTGCCAATTACGCTAAAGTGTTTGGTATATACATGCCCGATGCGATTGCATTTTTTAATTATAATGGCACCCCCTATTTATTTACAGCCAATGAAGGGGATTCAAGAGAGTACAAAGCCTTTGTTGAAATGAAAAGAGTTAGTGCAGTATCTTTAGATGCAACAAATTTTCCAACAGCTGCAACACTTAAAACAGATGCAATTTTAGGAAGATTAAATATTACAACCACCTTAGGCGATACGGATGGCGATGGTGATTTTGATGC
The DNA here is from genome assembly GCA_003509845.1 of Chitinophagaceae bacterium. Lineage (GTDB taxonomy): Bacteria > Bacteroidota > Bacteroidia > Chitinophagales > Chitinophagaceae > Sediminibacterium. The sequence continues at coordinate 10,233 of DOMR01000056.1, forward strand.
ATTATACTCCTTAGGATCTAGATCATTTAGTGTTTGGAACGCTACCACTGGTAGCCAAGTTTTTGATAGCAAAAATGAACTAGATATTAAAGCTAAAGAATTGGCTATTTATGATGATGGCAGGAGTGATGACAAAGCGGTTGAGCCTGAATCAGTATGCCTTGGTAGAATAGGCACCAAAAACATTGCAATTATTGGAATGGAACGAGCAGATGCCTTTGCTATCTATGACATAACTAATCCAACTACTCCAGTTTTTATTAAAATGTATAAAACAGGGGATGCACCAGAAGGAATTATTTTCATACCTGCTTCTAAAAGCCCCATTAATCAAAGTTTAATTGTTACTAGTAATGAAAATGATGGAACAATTAAAATATACAAAACAACGAAATTATAAAATAATTTTAGTACGGTTTTAATAAGCCGTTTAAGAAAACCACCTATGATTCGTTTCATAGGTGGTTTTCTTTTGGAAAAAGGGGTATATAATGCCGAAGGAATGCTCCGCTTATAATAATTTCCTAAAACAACTTATGGGATGGGGTCCACAGCTATTGAAAGGTATTTCAAAGGTTTTCATTAACTTCAAACCATGAAAAATTTACTCATTACCATTTGTATTTTTACTAGTATTAACAGTATCGCACAAAGCAATTCAAGCAACTTCGTGTATTATGGAAGAACCACCGGAAAATTACCTGCTTTGTCCTATGGGATGGGTGAAGACCGACTAGGTGGTGCTAAGATGGGTTATATTGATTCCAATGTTTTATTGAAAATAGTTGACTCGGTGAAGGATATGTATACCGTTCAATTATCTAAATACCATACTGCACTTATTGAAAAAGCATACGTTAAACCAGATTCAACTTCTCCAATAAAAAAACCGTATCACTTAACAGGTTCATTTATTTCAAAAGGGGATTCCTTATACGATTACGTTAATATATACCTCGACGAAAAGCTACCCTACAAATCCTGGATGGAAATAAGCCCTAGTAAAATTATGATCGATCTTTATGGGGTTCAAAGTAATACCAATTGGGTTACACAGCTAAGTTCACTGAAAGAAGTTAAAAATGTTTATTACAATCAAGTGGAAGACGATGTTGTTAGGGTAACTATTGAATTAAAACATGCACAGCATTGGGGTTATTCGCTTTCTTACACAGAAAAGTTTTTAAGTGTTCGAATAAAGCGCCAACCTAATAAATTAGATATTCGTCAAATGGTGATTGCAATTGATGCCGGTCATGGCGGAAGTAACAGTGGTACTTCAGGTATAAAGCTAAAAGCATCTGAAAAACAACAAACTCTTTTTTTTGCAAAAGCACTTGAAAAATCCTTGAAGAAACTAGGCGTGAAAAAAATTATCATGACGCGACAAACAGATACAACTTTTGATAATAAGGACCGAATTTTATGGCTGCAGCAGCAGAACCCTGATTTTGAAATTTCATTACACTTAAACTCGAGCTCAAAGGAAACGATCAAGGGCGTTAGTACCTATTATAAGCACATCGGATTTAGACCGCTTACTACCAGTATATTAAAAAGAATGCTTGAATTGAAATTAGAGGAGTTTGGTAATATTGGTCATTTCAATTTCGCATTAAATGCACCTACTGATTTTCCGAATTGCTTAGTCGAAATTGCTTTCTTAAGTAACCCAGAGGATGAAAAAAGAATCGTAAAGCCAATTTTTCATACACAGGTTGCCGGGAAAATACAGTTAGGGATTATTGATTGGTTAAATGCAATGAAATAATTGTGTAATACTTCTAATTCATAATGCTACCTTTGTGCCTAAGCAGAAATTAGCATAATAAATGATTTATAAGATTCTTACTGTAATTGGTTTGGCAACTTTTGAAATTTATGCTGCTATCCCAGCTGGATTTGCCTTTAATCTACATCCAATTGAAATTTTTTCATATAGTGTTCTGGGTGGTTTAATTGGCGTTTTTGTAGCAGCATACCTAGGTGACATCATTAGAAAATGGGTAAGTAAATTTAGAAAAACTAAATTAAATAAAGTAGCCAAAGAACCTGGATTTGCTTTGAAAATTTGGCAGAAATATGGGGTTATTGGTTTAGGCTTATTGGGCACCATGAGTGTTGGAGCTCCTATAAGTATTGGAATTGGAGTAAGTTTTAATGTTCCGACCAATAAAATGGTATTTTGGTGCAGTCTAGGCGTGATATTACGCTGTGCGATTTTCACAGCAATTGGTTATTATGGCCTTAAGTTGTTTTAATTTTTTAACGTTCTAATATGCAAATAACTATTTTACGTATTGCCAGAAAGATTCATAGAACAATGGGCGCGTTCTTGTTTCTCTTCTTTTTTATTGTTGCCATCACTGGATTAATCCTGGGTTGGAAAAAAAATAGTAACGGATGGATACTTCCTGCAACAGCAAAAGGAATTTCAACAAATTTGAATACTTGGAAAACAACAACGGAACTTTTAAAAATTTCTGATAGCGTTTTAATTACAAAAGTTGATAAATCATTAAGTACAAAATTAGATAGAATTGATATCAGAAAAGATAAGGGAATCGTTAAATTTATTTATACCGACAACTATTGGGAGATTCAATTAGATGGACAATCAGGGGATGTTTTACAAATAAATCAGCGCAGATCTGATTTTATTGAGGATATACATGATGGATCATTTCTTGATTACTATTTCAAAACCGACGGAGAGCCATTCAAGCTAATTTATACATCAATCATGGGTGTTGCATTATTCTTTTTTACTTTAACGGGATTTTGGTTGTGGATAGGGCCAAAAGTAATTAGGAACAAAAAAAGAAAATAAGCATTTAAAGCGTTTAGATATTAATACAAAAGGATGGCTGGCTTTTAATGAGGTTTATAAACCTCACAAGCCAAACTTTATAATTCAACATACACTCAAATACTCCAAATTTGAAAAGTTTAAGTATCTTAGATTAGCATAAATTTATTTAAATGAAATTATATATAAGCTATTTAGCTACGCTATTAATACTATTTTGTTCATGTAAGCAACAACCCGAATTTGAAACTGTTAAAATTGGAGAAAATAGCTGGATGATTAAAAATTTAGATGTCGTTACATTTAAAAATGGCGATACCATTCCAGAAACCAAAACGAAAGAAGAATGGGTGGCATATGGAACTGCAAGAAAAGCAGCATGGTGTTATTATAATAATGATATCGGGGAAGGTGCGCAATTTGGAAAATTATATAACTGGTATGCCGTAAATGATCCAAGAGGATTGGCTCCAGAAGGTTGGCATATCCCAACCGATGTAGAATGGGGATTATTGGTATTAGAATTAGGGGGTGATAAAAAAGCGGGGCATGCCTTAAAATACACTTACGGATGGGATAACAATAAAGACAGTTCAGGCAATGGCACTAATGCGAGTGGTTTTGAAGCATTACCTAGTGGTTTAAGAAATGGCTTAGGCGCATTTGGCTATAAGGGTCAAGGTGGCGGCTGGTGGTCATCTACTGCAATAGATACGACAAAATCTTGGTACAGATTTGTGTTATATGCTAGCCCGATGGTTTTTAAAGATGCTTACGGAAATAGAAATGGATTGGCAGTTAGATGTGTAAAAGACAAATAATGAAAACTATTATTAAAAATAATATAATCATTTTAAGTGCATGTATGCTGCTTATAGGATGTGGTTCAAAAAAAGAAAAGCTAGCTTTTGATAAAGATAATGGCGGCTTGTATTTACCGGATGGGTTTGGCGCAGTGGTTGTTATTGATAGTATTGGCCCTTCCAGACATTTAGCAATAAAAGAGAATGGTGATATTTATGTAAAATTAAAAATTACTTCAGATGCACCTGGATCAGTAGCTTTAAGGGACGAGAATGGTGATGGTAAAGCAGATATTATTCAACCATTTGGCAGTTATGTAAACGATGGCATTTTCGCAACTGGCATGCGTATAAATAATGGTTATTTGTATTATAGCACTGAACAAGTAGTATACAGACAAAAACTAGACGACCAATTAGTGCCAACTTCAAAACAAGAAATTGTGTTGATTGATGAAAATGCACAATGGCATATTGCCAAACCTTTGTCTTTTGATAATGCAGGTAATTTGTATGTACCCTATGGCGCTCCCTCAAATGCATGCGCAAGTTATATTTCGACTAAGGGAACTTCAGAACAACAAGCTGGACAAAATCCTTGTCCTGAATTAATCAATCATGCAGGTATTTGGAAATTTAAAGCAAACGCATTAAACCAAACGCAGAAAGATGGAACACAAGTTGGAACTGGGTTAAGAAGTATTGTTGCCATGGATTGGAATAAGCAAACCAACTCCTTATTTGCAGTACAACATGGCAGAGATGATTTACATTTATTATGGCCACAATATTATTCAGCATGGGAAAATGCAGTTACACCTGCAGAGGAATTTTTTGAAGTGAATGAAAATAGTAATTACGGTTGGCCTTATTCGTATTATGATCTTTTCAAAAAACAAAAAATACAGGCGCCTGAATATAGTGGTGATGGAAAAAAATTAGCGATTGATCAAAGCTATACAAATCCACTAGCAGCATTTCCTGCACATTGGGCACCGAATGATTTATTATTTTATACAGGTACCCAATTCCCCGATAGATATAAAAATGGCGCATTTGTTGCCTTTCATGGATCTACCAATAGAGGTCCATATCCGCAAGCAGGTTACATAGTAGCGTTTGTGCCTTTTGAAAATGGAAAACCTTCCGGTGAATGGGAAGTATTCGCAGATGGATTTGCTGGCGTAGATACAATTGTAAATGTAAGTGATGCCAAATATAGGCCCATGGGACTTGCCGAAGGACCCGATGGATCTATATATATCAATGATTCCAAGAAAGGAAAAATATGGAGAATACTATACAAAGAAGATAAAACAAAGTTTAACCCTTCTGCATTAGCTAAAATGGAGATAAGAAAAAATACTACTAATAATATTAAAACACCGGATGCAGTAAAAGATATCATACAAATAAAATATAGTAAAATAGGTGCGCAAATTTATCAGACCTACTGTACCAATTGTCATCAAAGTAATTTAAATGGGGATGGGAATAGAAATCCTTCATTAATTAAATCAAACTATTTGAATGATAAATCTAGTTTCAGAAATTTAATATCAAATGGCAAAGGCAACATGCCAGCATTTAAAAATATTTCAGACAAAGAAATTGACGAACTAGAAACCTACCTACAATCGGTCATTAATAAAAAGTAAGAAAATTTCTTTTTGGTCATATCTTTTAAATATTACTAAAAAAATAGAATGAATAGTAATTTAATTTAGCCCAATTTTTTATTATTACATTAAACGTGTACATAATATTTTACCAAGCGCGCAATGGTTTAACTTTTGGTGTTACAATTGTCGATTTTGAACCTGGAATTAACAATATATCAAAATCAACTTTAGTATTAGCAGGAACAATTGCTTCGAAGCCTACTAGTATGGTGCCGGGATTGGGGGCATCATAGTCTCTTGGCGGCTTTGTAGACCAAGTTTTCATCGTAATATTTTTCGCACCTGATACTTTCAGCGTTAGCGTTTTACCACCTTTTTTTAAAAGTGCTGTTTCGGGTCCTACTATTTCAACATCAGCAGGTGTGAGCATTGTCCATCTTACTTTTGTTTCACGATTTAATGTTTGAATTTCATCTCTCACAACAACATGATTTTTATTTACAATGGCAATACCTCGTGTACTTGAAGCAAGTTGATTTTTATATACCGTACTCAAATCAAATGTCACTTGCATGAAATTGGGATCCTTATTTTCATTGATAATGGGTGCATCTCCTTCTACCACCTGAAGTTGGCTATCAATAGTTAGTGTATTATGCGCATAATTATTAAGTCTAAAAACATCCCATCTTTCAGAATTTTGTGTGCGCCCCCAAAGTTTAACCCCTTTGGACTCTAGTGATTCGTAATTTTGCATACCAAAATCCATTGCCCATCTTTGACCATCAGCATCCATAATGAAAGAACCAATATCCATATGTGCATGATTGATTGAAGCTGACCCACCTTTTGCTGCAATATAAATTGCATTTGAATCCGTCCACGATGTTCTCATCAATGCCATTGGATTTTTTCCTTTGCCTACAAATGCAGTTGCGATTGGCGCTTTAATATCTTTTGTAGAGATATTTCCCTTCCATAACATGATCGCTGGTAATATTCTTTCATTAACTAAGTTAGCCTCTCTGCCAGCTTTAAGATAAGATTTTTCAACCCAAAGCAAACTTGGATCTTTTACCTTATTCGCCAACCAAAACATTGCTGGATTAAATGAACCATTACCCCCAGCATCCGAATAATTGAAAGGCTTACCAGTCGTACCAGTCATGCTTTCCATAAAACTAGCTGTTTGTAAAAAGCCCGGAGCTTTCGTCATGCCAAAGTCGGTACCATAAATTTTTTCAAGCGCACTTAGGAATAAAACATTAAAAGAGGTTCCATATCCCCAATAGCCATAACCCTCAGGATAAATACCATCAGGTCCATAATCTTTCATTGGAATTGCCATTGATTCAACGGCACGATTAATAATCATTTTTGCCAATTTGGGATCTCGCTCATACACCGCCATAGCGCCATAGGACATGCCGGCATTACATACCTGATTCCAGTTGTGTTCCGCTTTTAACCAACTATTATTTTTACTA
>DOMR01000075.1 GCA_003509845.1 Chitinophagaceae bacterium
AAAACAATTGGGATGGATTACCTATAAAAAATTAAAAAAAATAAATAGTACATCAACTATTTAGTATTTTCACTATCATGGCAAAAGCTAAAAAACCAAAACACGTTGCAGTAGCCGGTAATATCGGCGCTGGTAAAACTACTTTAACTGAAATGTTAAGTAAGCATTATCGTTGGATACCTCAATTTGAGGATGTGGATCATAATCCCTACTTAACTGATTTTTACGATGACATGCCGCGCTGGAGTTTTAATTTACAAATTTATTTTTTGCATGGTCGTTTGAATCAAATATTAGATATTCAAAGAGGAACAGAAACCATTATTCAAGATAGAACGATTTACGAGGATGCAAATATTTTTGCGCCCAACTTACATGAGATGGGATTAATGAGTAAGCGTGACTATGATAATTACTACGGATTTTTTAGCACCATTAAAACAATGGTACAACCTCCTGACTTATTAATTTATTTAAAAGCATCTGTCCCTACGCTTGTTTCTCAAATTCAAAAAAGAGGAAGAGAATACGAGGAAAATATTCGTTTGGATTATTTAAAAAAGTTGAATGAGTATTACAATAAATGGATTGAGGGTTATAAAGAAGGTCCATTATTGATCATTGATTGTGATAAAAATAAATTCGGCGAAAACGAAGAAGATTTAGGCGAAATTATAAGCAAGGTAGACGGCATGTTGTACGGCTTATTTTAATCCCATCGTCATGAACGCAATTACAACACAAATACTTGAACAATTTAAATTAATTGTTGGCTCCGAGTATGTTTTTACCGATGCTGATAGTATTGAAAAATATGGCAAGGACGAAACGGAACAATTGCATTATGCCCCGCAAGTAATTGTTAAGCCAAGGCAAGCTTCCGAAATTGCCCAACTACTAAAAATTTGTAACGAACATTTAATTCCTGTGACACCAAGAGGTGCAGGAACTGGTTTAACCGGTGGTGCACTTCCGCACTTAGGCGGATTGGTGATTTCTATGGAAAGATTCAATACCATTTTAGAAATAGACGAAAGAAATTTACAAGTGACCACCGAGCCTGGTGTGATTACAGAAATGCTGCAAGATGCAGTTAAAGAAAAAGGATTGTTTTATCCGCCTGATCCTGCGAGTAAAGGCAGTTGTTTTATTGGTGGTAATATTTCAGAAAACTCAGGCGGCCCAAAAGCAGTTAAATACGGCGTGGTAAAAGATTACGTATTAAACTTAGAAGTAGTACTTCCCAATGGGGAAATAATTTGGACCGGTTCCAATGTATTAAAAAATGCCACTGGTTATAATATCACACAACTCATAGTGGGTAGCGAAGGCACTTTAGGTATTGTAACTAAAATAGTATTAAGATTAATTCCACATCCCAAGTTTGATTTATTAATGCTAGCCCCTTTTAATAGTTTGGAAAAAGCAAGCGAAGCGGTGAGTGCAATTTTTAGAGCTGGCATTACCCCAAGTGCAATGGAATTAATGGAAATAGATGCCATTACCCTTTCATCTAAAATTTTGGACAGCACGGCCATCCCACTAACTGAAAATTTAGCGGCACATTTAATTATTGAAGTGGATGGTAATAATATGGATGTACTGATGAGTGAAATGGAAGCCATTTCGGAAGTACTTTCCCAATTTGACGCAGGAGAATTGTTTTTCGCTGATGATGCACAACAAAAAAATGAACTTTGGAAAATACGTCGCAAAGCCAATGAAGCTGCGGTGATGGCGGGTTATACCATTGAGGAAGATACGGTAGTGCCTAGGGCAGAACTACCTAAATTAATAAAAGGGGTCAAAGAATTAGGCGCACAAAATGGATTTAAAGTGGTTTGTTATGGTCATGCAGGTGATGGTAATTTACATATCAGAATAAACCACCCTACGATTAAAAAAAGTTATGGTAGTGATGAAATGAATACCATCTTAAAAAAATTATTTGAACTTGTTAAGGAATTAGGCGGTACCATTAGTGGCGAACATGGTATTGGGCTGATACAAAAATCATATATGCCGGTGCTATTTAACGAAGTGTCGCTTGAACTAATGCGCGGCATAAAAAATACATTTGACCCTAATCATATTTTAAATAGTGGTAAAATTTTTGATTATAAAAAGTAAGCAAAATAGAGTATTCGAATAAATGCAGTAATTATAAAGCAATGCTTAAATATTCTCAAGATAAAAAATAACAAAACAGTAACTCGATCCCATGCATCTTAAAAACATTATCCTAGCTACAATTATCTTATTCAGCATTACTGCGCAAGCGCAAACCACTATCACTACCAATAAAATTTTAGATAAAAAACCGGTTTTCGTGGGTGGCGGATTGGTATTAGGTGGCGGCGCGCATAGCTTTCAGATGGGTTTGAATCCTGAAATTATAAAAAGCTTTACGCCGTATTTGGATGGCGGTTTGGCGATGAATATATATTATGAGCTATACAATGCCTCTGAGTTTAGCGATATTCGAAGTCGCAATTTTAGATTAGGTATTGGTGCATTTACGCGTATTTGGCCGATAGAAAGTTTTTTTATCCAAGTGCAACCTGAATATAATTATGCATGGATCAAACAAAAGGATACAAAATCAGGACAAGCTGGTTCTACTAATTTTGGCGCTGAAAGCATATTGGCAGGCGTTGGGTATGGCAAACGCGGTGCATCAGGGATTAGTTATTTTTCAATTATGATTGATTTATTGAACAACCCACAATCACAATACAATGGTATTTTAAACAGAAAAGAGCCTGTATTTAGAGCAGGTATTGGATTTCCACTAAGATTCGGACCTAAGGTTACTCGCTAAAATTTGAGCTTAGGTTTCTTCGCTTTAATTAAGCGGTATGAAAAAAATCCTTAATCTCTTCAAGTGTTGCACAAATCTGCAAACGATACCTACTACGTTCGTATAAAAAATCTTCTTCCTCCATTTTTTGAATCATTGCAATTAAAGGATCATAAAATCCTTGATAATTATATAGTACTATTTTTTTATCGTGGATACTTAAGTTGTTCCAAACAAGCATTTCAAAAAGCTCATCAAATGTTCCCAAGCCACCTGGCAGTACAATGGCAGCCTCCCCTTTTTCATACAATAGCATTTTACGCGCGTGCATATTTTCGGTAACAATCAATTCCGTTAATCCTTTGTGTTCGGCTTCCCACTCTAATAAAACCTTTGGAATGATGCCCACCACCTTGCCTCCTTTTGCTAAACACGCATTAGCTGTGGCACCCATTAATCCTTTATTTCCGCCTCCATAGATAAGTGTGATATGATCTTCCGCAAACCAAGTACCTAAATCCATAGCCATTTGTTCAAAAGCGGGATTTTTACCCGATTTGGAACCGCAAAACAGTGTAATGGCATGAATGGTCATAAAATCCTTTTTGTGCTTAATAATATCGAATTTAGTTAAAATTAAAAGATTGTCTTTACTTTGCTTGAACTAATTTAATCACCTATGAGCGCTCCCTTATTATTCCTATTTGTAGTACTCTATTTTTTAGTCCTACTTGCCGTTGCAAAAGTGACAGGGAAAAATAGTAATAATATGTCCTTTTTTATAGGTAATAAAAATAGTAACTGGATGCTGGTTGCCTTTGGAATGATTGGAACCTCATTAAGTGGTGTCACTTTTGTAAGCGTTCCTGGGGCAGTTGGAAAAGACGGATTTCATTATTTACAAATTACCATTGGCTACCTAATTGGCTATTTCGCGATTGCTTATGTTTTATTACCCATCTATTATAAGATGAACCTGACTTCTATCTATAACTATTTAGAACAAAGATTGGGTTTTGGCGCTTATAAAACAGGTGCCTCTTTTTTCATACTATCCAGAACTTTGGGCGCTACGGCAAGATTATATTTGGTGGTAAAAATTTTACAAGTATTTATTTTAGATAATTTACATGTTCCTTTTTGGGCAACCACGGTTGTGATCCTTGCTATGATTTTGTTGTATACCTATGAAGGGGGTGTGAAAACAATTGTATATACAGATACCTTACAAACATCAGGTATGCTATTGGGCTTAATTATTTGTAGTATTTATATTTTATCCAACCTCCACTTATCCGTGGGAGATGCATTAGTTGCTATGCAAGCGAAAGGTATTGCAACCGTTTTTAATCCGGATGTGAATGCGAAATCATTTTTTCTAAAACAAATTATCGGAGGTGCTTTCATTACCCTTACTATGACTGGCTTAGATCAAGAAATGATGCAAAAAAATATTTCTGTAAAAAACTTGAAAGATGCGCAAAAAAACATGATCACAATTGGATTCACCATGTTATTTGTGATCAGCTTGTTTTTGTTTTTAGGAGGCCTACTTCATTTATATGCTGCGCAATTAAATGTGACTGCAGTAGGCGATGACTTGTTCCCCACCTTGGCCTTACAACATATGCCGCCTTATTTATCCATCATTTTTATTTTAGCATTGATATCGGCTTTATTCCCAAGTGCCGATGGTGCCATTACTGCACTTACTTCTAGTTTTTGTATTGATATCGTTGGCATGCAAAGAAATACCCAATGGGATGAAGCCAAAAAGAAAAAAATTCGTCAACGAATTCATTTAGGTTTTGCTTTTCTTTTTTTAATTATCGTTTTGGTATTTAAATGGATTGATAATAAAAGTATTATTGATTTATTATTAAAAATCGCCTCCTATACCTATGGGCCTTTATTAGGCTTATTTGCATTTGGCATTTTAACCAAAAGAAGCATTAAAGATAAATGGGCATTTTTACCTTGCTTTATTGCCCCCCTATTATGTTTATTGCTTGACTACTTACAACCTTACTTCTTTGGCTCAGCCCCTACCAGCTTTAGAATTGGTCAGGAATTGCTGATCATTAATGGCTTATTTACATTTTTAGGATTGTTGTTAATTTCATCGCCGAATAGCGAAAAAAAATAGAACTTTGACTAATGGATTTTATACACCCTTTAGCCAACGAATACGCAGCGCAATATAGCAATGCTACTCCCGCCTATTTAAAGGAGGTATACGAAACTACCTTAGCCACACAACCGCATGCCCATATGCAGAGCAGTTGGACCCAAGGGGGTTTCCTAAGCTTAATCAGTAAATTATTACAACCCAAGTATATTTTAGAATTAGGTACCTTCTCGGGCTTTAGCGCCATGTGCTTGGCCGAAGGCTTAGTACATGACGGACAATTGCACACCCTTGAATTAAGAGAACCCGATGGAATCAATGCACAAAACAATATCAATCATAGTCCACATAAGGATAAAATAAAAATTCATGTGGGCGATGCTGGTGAAACTTTACAACATTTAACCGCTCCATGGGATATTGTATTCATAGATGCGGATAAAGTGAATTACGCCAAGTATTACCAAATGATTTTTCCGCACGTAAAAACAAATGGTTTAATTATTGCGGACAATGTGTTGTTTCATGGGGAAGTATTCAACGAAACATTGAAAGGTAAAAATGCAAAAGCGATACACGCATTTAATGAAATGATAATGTTGGACCAATTGGCAGACACGGTGTTATTAACGGTTAGAGATGGATTAAGTTTAATCAGAAAAAAATAAACATGAAATTTAAGTTTACGATATTACTACTCCTTCCTTTTTTTTGCATTACGGTGGCCGCGCAAAAAACAGCCACACTTATTTATATTGACCAATATAAGGATATTGCCATTAAGGAAATGAAACGCACCGGTATTCCCGCTTCTATTACACTGGCCCAAGGTATTGTTGAGTCCAATAGCGGCGAAAGTAATTTAGCATTGAATTTTAATAATCACTTTGGCATCAAATGTAAAACTGATTGGAAAGGGGAAACTACCTATCAAGACGATGATAGCAAACAAGAGTGCTTTAGGGCATATCCAAATGCCAACGCTTCTTTTATTGATCACTCCAATTTTATTAAAAACAGACCCAATTACGCGCCACTTTTCCAATTAGATCCCGTAGATGATTCTGCATGGGCGATTGGTTTAAAAAAGGCTGGATATGCAACTGCAAGTGACTATGCGAATAAATTAATGAAAGTGATTGATGATTACGAATTGTCGCAATTCAATTTTCCAGAGTTAAATGATGAAAATGATACTGCAACATCAGAAACGACCGATGTCATTGAAAAACCAACGATTGTTACAAAGGAAGTAGTTGCAAAAAACACAACCATAGATAAAAAAGAAACTAGTGCAAATTTAGTATCGGAAGCACCTAAAGAAATAAGTATAGCCATTGCAGAAAAAAAGGATACCGCTATTGCAGTGAAAAAGGATAGCACCATTCAAGTAAAGGTGGTAAAGGACAGCGCAAGCAATTATATAAATCAAGCTAGTTTACCTATTAATAAAATTAAAGGCATTGAATCAAGTAAAAACAATGCAACAGTTACCGAAATAAAAATGAATAGCATTGGCAAGGATACTGCATTTGTCAAAAAACCGATTACATCTGTAAAAGATACAATAGCAAAAAAGCCAAGCAGCATTTACCCTGACAAACCATTTAAAATAAACCAGATTGCTGTTATTTGGGCCAAAGCAGGCACTTCACTATTGCAAATCGCAACTGAACACAACATCTCCTTATATAAAGTTTTTGTATTTAATGATTTAAAAGAGACTGATCTATTAGCCCAAGACCAATTATTATTTTTAGCAAACAAAAAAGAGGAAGGCGATAAAAGTTTTCATTTAGTAGTCGCTGGTGAAAGCCTTTATGATATTAGTCAAAAAGAAGGTATTCAATTAAAAAAAATAAAGGAATACAACCCTGGCATTGGTGATAATCCTGTATCAGGAACACAGCTTATATTAGTAAAACCAAAAGAGCAAAAAACAAAACTGTTACTTAAAAAATAAGCAACTTATAAAGTTATTCAATATAAAAGTTCATCACATATGT
>DOMR01000039.1:0-1257 GCA_003509845.1 Chitinophagaceae bacterium
TTTTGGTTGGATTGGAGATATGCCCGACTTGGATGATATTGAGAACCCCACTGCTTCGCTAGCAAGCCAAGTATATGCACAGGATGGTACACCCATGGGTAAGTATTATTTAGAGGATCGCATCAGTGTTAAATATCGCGATATCAGTCCCTATTTAATACAAGCTTTAGTAGCCACCGAGGATAAACGATTTTATGATCACTATGGCATTGACGGGGAAGGTTTAGTACGTGCCTTAGCCTTTTTAGGAAGCAAAGGCGGTGCATCTACCATTAGTATGCAAACCGCTAAAAATTTATTTACCAATAACTGGGGTACTAAAAATAAATTACTACGTGTCATACAAAAAATTAAGGAAAGTATCATTGCCATTAAGCTAGAAAGAAATTTTACCAAGCAAGAAATTTTAACCTTATACTTAAACACCGTTCCATTTAGTGATAATTTATTTGGTGTGAGTAACGCATCTCGTACCTTTTTTCAAAAGGAACCAGACCGCTTAAGCGTTGAAGAAGCTGCATTGTTAATTGGTATGATCAATGCGCCAACGAAATACAACCCTAATCGCAACCCTAAACTAGCATTAGAAAGACGCAATTTGGTGATTAATCGAATGGCAGAACAAAAGTATATTAGTGATGATCAAGCAGCGCAGTACAAAGAATTACCCATTGTAACGAACTATCGAAAATTAGATGAGAATAATGGATTAGGCCCCTATTTTAGAATGACCCTTGGTGAGTACATGAAAAAATGGTGCAAAGAACATAAGAAAAACAATGGCGATCCTTATAACTTATATCGTGATGGATTAAAAATTTATACCACGATTAATCCGCGTATGCAATTATATGCAGAGGAAGCCGTTGCAAGACATATGGCTTATTTACAACGCGAGTTCAACAAACAAAGTAATATTAAAACAGGTAGTGTTTGGAAGGATTTTAGCGCGCAATTAGAATTAGCCATCAAGCAAACGGATCGTTGGAGAAATGCAAAGAAGGAAGATCAAGAAGATGTTGATATTAGAAAAACTTTTGACGAGCCTGTAAATATGCGCGTTTTTGCTTGGAACAAAAACCGATTTATTGATACGATCATGAGCCCAATGGATTCCTTAAAATACCATAAGCAAATATTGCAAACGGGCTTTTTAGCGGTAGATCCTTTTACAGGTGAAGTTAAAGCATGGGTAGGCGGTGTTGATTTTAAAACATTCAAATATGACCACGTAAATATTAATACCAGACGCCAAGT
>DOMR01000039.1:1389-2686 GCA_003509845.1 Chitinophagaceae bacterium
AGAACATGCACCGGACTAGCCATGCCAATGGCACAAGCACTAGCTGAATCACGCAACTGTGCATCGGCCTATATCATGAAACAAATTAATGGCAATGGAAATGAAGCAGCGAAACAATTTGTTGAATACTTAAAAAAATGTAACGTACAAGCGGATATACCCGCCTATCCTTCTCTAGCCCTCGGTGCTGTTGAAATTTCACTATATGAAATGGTTCAAGCATACACCATGTTCCCTGGTGGTGGTTATAATGCGCAACCTTTATTTATTAATCGAATTGAAGATAAAAATGGGAATGTACTTGAAAGTTTTTCTCCACAAAGAAGAAAAGTTATTAATGAAACAACTGCTTATTCAGTAGTAAGTATGATGCAAGGGGTGATTTCAAAAGGGACGGGGCGTAGCTTATATTCTTATGATATAAAAGCGCAGTCTATTGCTGGAAAAACAGGTACCACTAATGATAATAGTGATTTATGGTTTATGGGCTATACCCCCCAAATATTAGCAGGTGCATGGGTGGGTTGTGATGATAGATACATTCGTTTTACGGACAACTATTTTGGGCAAGGAGCACATGCTTCCTTACCTATTTGGGCTTATTTTATGAATAAAGTAACTTCCGACCCTGCATGTAACCTTGATCCTAACGCTAACTTTGATCGTCCTTCAAACATGGCTGGCGACTTTAATATCAACTTTGTAAACTCAGATAGCACCGAACTTGATACGGAAGTGCCCACTTTAATAAATGATGAAGAAATTAAAGGAGAATCGGATTATGAAATTCCAGCAGCCGAAAATACTGCCGTTGAAAAATCTGCCGCCATTAATACGAACACAACAACACCGAAACCAATAAAGAGTAACGTTCCTGCTAAAAAAGAAACTATTAATAAGGAAGCGCAAAAACCAAAAGCCCTTTTCCCAGTAAAGAAAAAGAATTAAGCTATCTGTTTTTCAAGTTATACATCAATGAAAAATGATGGTACATGTTTTTTTGAAAAAATGCATTGCCATATTGGACTTCAACCCTTTGCAATTGCAACGCAAGGCCTGAACTAAATCCATTTAATGCATTTTGTTGCCCTTGTATATTTAAATCAAAACGGCGCATAAAATTATAGCCCAAATTAACGGATACTTGTTCTCCTATAAACACTTCCCCTGCCAAAATTAAATGGTTAAACAAATTCTGCAATGAACCTGGATTCCTATAGCCTTGTTGGGCATTAAAGCTGGTATCATTATAAGCTAAATTCCATAATGATAATTTTTCAGCAGTCAATGAAAATTG
>DOMR01000027.1 GCA_003509845.1 Chitinophagaceae bacterium
CAGAGCATTTGGATATTTTTCCAACTATTTGTGATTTAGCAAATGTGCCTATTCCTTCACAATTGCAAGGCAAAAGTTTAAAACCATTAATGCAGGATAACAAAAGCCAGGTTAAGCACTTTTCCGTTAGTCAGTATCCTCGAAACTTAAATAAAGTTGAATTTAAAAAAACAGGCTTTTCGAACAATAAATTAATGGGCTATAGTTTACGAACGGAAAAATATCGATACACCATTTGGATGAACGATTTTACAACTACAGCTCCATTTAGCGCTAATAAAATTTACGCACAGGAATTGTATGACTTATCCAAGGATCCGCTTGAAAAAATGAATGTGTTGAATATGAAAAATTATAAAAAAACAGCAGGTCAGTTGTATGATAAAATGGTTGACTTTTTTAAATCACAGGAAGTACAATAATAGCTTGGCTACATTCATACTATATTGAAAAATATATTTTATTGCTATTTTAATACATTTTTAGGCCAAACTAATTTAATAAGTAGTCCCTAATAATTTTAATTTTAAAAGAAATGCTTAGAAAGTTAACATTATTCTTAAGTTTAGTTTTATTGAATACTTCCCTTCATGCCCAATTGGACATTAATTATAGCTATGAAGGAAATGCAGATTCTGTTAAATTGAATTTTGCTAAAACAGAGTTTTCAAAATACCTCAAGGTTGCCATATTTAATAGTCGTATTGTTCAAAACGTTTTTAATATTAAATTAATTAAAGAAGGGGCTACACAAAATGGATCCTTTAGTTATACAATCAATTCCAATGGGCGTTTAGTAAATATGATTTGTGTAGGGGAGGATGAGGCTGCTATTGGCCATGCCATGTATACGATTTTAGAAAGTGTAGGCTTTCAATTTGACATTACGGGGGTCGTGGTGCCCACTGTATTTAAAACAGCAATATTCAAAAGCGATACCCAATCTATCACTCCTTTTACACGCTGGAGAGGCATCAGACAGCATGTTAATTTTCCTATGGACATTTCCTCTTACCCGCTAGCGGAAGCAAAGGAGTATCTAAACAATTTGGTTCGAATGCGTTTTAATAAAATTGCAATTCATAGTTATCCTAATTTATGGCATGAAGTAAATTTTGAGGATAGTGTTGACTATGCTGGCAATTTTTTTTATGGACGACAACATGATATCCCGAATATGCAAATTTTCACCAATCATATTCGATTTAATGATAAAATATTTAGTATCCCAGAAATTGAAAAAAGTTACGCTAACACCCCTGTAAAAAGCAAAATGGCAGTAGCCTGGATGCGCTCTTTAATTGAGTATGCGCAGTCGATTGGCCTCCGTGTGCAAGTATCCATTGAGCCTCGGTCAAAAGGGGATATTCCCCTAATTACACGCACTGTAAAGTCGGTAATTAATAATTATCCGAGTATCGATGAACTTGAATTAATAACGGAAGAAATGGGTGGCTGGGGTAATGCAACTACTAAAGCGCAAGTAAACAAAATTGCAGTTGCGCAATTTGGCGAAAGTATACTTCAAGATACAACGGTGACAAACGTAATAAAAAATAGCCAACCCGATTTAGATGTTTTATTTTTTCAATTAGGTCGAAATATAACTGCACTGAAATTACTAGAAAAAGACCAAGAAATTATTTCACGTTCTATCAAATTAAATTTAGGAATTTATTGTGTCATCAATGATTATGCGAAAGTTGCATTTTATATTGCAAAAAAATATTTACCTAATAATTCGGTCGCTATTATGCCTGGTCATGGTAGTAAAAGAGTTGCAAACTATTTGCCTAATTTAATACCAATTAAATCGCAAATTGCACCTACTACAATTTATTCGTGGATTGAATTTGACGGACTTATGTTTACGCAGCAAAATGCGAATGAAGGCATATATGATTTAATGAAGCATCTAAAAGCATCAAATGGGGCACAACAGCAAAGTACAATTTTATTTAATCATTGGAGAACTGCCGAAAACAGAACCTCAGCTAGATATGCAGCTTTAAATACTTTATATGGTCCTATTCCGCAATTAGATTTTTATAAGCAGTATGCAGAAAAGCTCCAAATTAATAATGTCGCACCCTATGTGCAAGCAATGCAGCTATTAGAGAAAATTGATTGGATTGCAACCAACGACTTACCCAATATCGGCTTTTGTTGGGTAGGTGCATGGCGTGAAGGTGGGCCCTATACTTGGATAAACAGCAAGGCATTAAAAAATGTACAGGGTTTATATAGTCAGGTGAATTATAATTTAAAAAAGGCAATGTATAATGTTGGCAGTACCTCGGGTAGCAATTACTTAACTTTTTTATTAAATAGATCAGAAGCTTCAAAATTATATTTAGATGCTTTTGAGAAAGGAATACAGGTTCAAAATATAAAACAAGATAGTGTAGGAAAATTCTCTTCAGCGCAACAACTTAGCGCTAGCGTAATTTGCAATGATGCACTTACTATTTTTAATAAATATTTACAGAAACATGTTGAACTAATGCCTGATCGTGGTTGCGAAGGCACACTCATCAATTTTTGGCATGCTCCTATTTATGGATTAAAAGTGATAAGATATAAATACGCTGGTATTCCAATTGATGCTGATCCAGTAATTGATAATAGAAAGGACGCACCGCCGTTACCTATATATTTTAAAAAAAATTAGTATAATTATTACTTTGCCTCCATGATTTTCATGGGAATATTTTTATTGAACTTTTCAAGTACTAAGCCCTTTTGTTGGGTATAATTACCGCTAATTTGTTCGCGTCCTGTTATATTCACCTTAAATTGAACATCCCAATCTTTTGGCCAAGCTGGAAGCATATAAGTATATCCTTTTTCACTTTGTACCAGCATGGCTTGTAAAGCGCGCATAGTTATATTTCCATGATCTTGATCAGGCACCCAATCATAATTGGGTCCCCAAAAAGCAGGAAAGCGGCTTCCATTATGTTTACTACTAAAGTTGGTACTTACCATTTTTTTTGCATCTTCTGTTAATCCTAATAAAGCTGCATTTACCGCATCTTGTTGCCAACCATTAAATGCAAGGTCGTATCTTTTATAAAAAGTATTGATGGCCAATTCCAAATTAGGTTTACCAATGCCATAAATCCGGTAAGGAAAAACCGAGTATAATTGAGGATCCTCAATGTTCATTCTTTTACCTAAGTTTAATCCAGATGACAATACCCAAGTTCCATCCTCTGCTTTTTCTTTTGGTAAAACAGGCAACATCGCTTGTAACTGAGTACAATTTTGTTGAAATAATGGGTCTTTAATTGCAGCCTTGTATTCATCTATTTTTAATAATACCGCATTTAACCCGTCAATTTCAGGAGCGGGGTTCACCATACCTTCAAAATAGGTTTCTAACGATTGTGCTGGTTGAATAGATAATTTTCCTGAGGGATCCTTTTTATAATGCTGGGAATAAAAAGTAACTATTTCTTTAATAAATGGAACAAACTTATTTTCAAATAAAACTTTGTCATTAGTGAATTCATAATAATCAAACATCATCTTGGAAAGTTCTATCCCGCTTTGCCAATAATACCTAATGTATTTATTTTCTGAAACACCATCTTCATATTTGGATCGATCCCAACCATAATTATCGTTTAAATAACTGCCCCAGGGTGTCAATGTTTCCGGGAAGTAGGCACCCTCGTGTTTAAAATATTTTTGTGTACGATATTTTGCCAACGGAATTGCATTGATATACATATCAAAAAAGGGCTTCATTAATTCAAAGTCGCCGCTATAATACATAGTACTATAGGGTATTCTTGTATTTTGAAACCAAAAATTAGCACCCCATAATCTAAAATCAGCATCTAATCCAACCTCTTTTTTGTCAACCAAAGTTTCATCAGGCGCGACTGTAAATATGGAGCCATTGAATTTTATGGGCATTCCTCCACGGCCTGAACAGGCATTCAAATATCTTTGTAATAGGTATCCTTGGGTAATTTTGAATGTAGTACTAGGTTCTTGTTTTGAATTAACTATAATATAATGGTTGTTCCAAAATTGATGCCACCAGTTTAAATGATTTTGGTATTTTTCAACCGCATTTAAATTTTGTATTTGCTTATGTAAGGCAATAATTTCTTTTTTCCATTCATTTACATCAGGGGTATGTTTTTTTAGAATAGTAATTTGGAAGTTAAACTTGGTAGCAGAAACTTTATTTTCAATTGTATATTCATTCTTTTTTGTAAAATTTTCACCACTCACAATTGCACCAAAATTTTGATTTAATAAAGGATCTTTGCCAATTGTATTAAAACTTGTTATATTTTGATTGTCCAAGGTGAGTTGCCAAACAGAACTTTTATTTTGATGTACCCATATCAGTGCATTTGGCTGCATCAATACTGTATCCTTTTCTTTCATAAAGGGGGTTTCCCTGAATGCAACTCCATAGCCACTATGTCGGTCATGCCCAATTAATTCACTGGATTCCTTTCGCCACATGGCATTGGTCACTTCTACTTGTACAGGAATTGTACTATTTCCTTGCACTTGAATTACAGGATGATTCGCATCTATATAACATAAAATGTTTACGCTTTGATTCCCTTTGTTTGCTTTTATATGTATAACGCCATCATGTACAATTAGTGTTTGTGAAAATTGTTTTGCATCTAAAATATTGGGTGTGATTTTAACATCCACTTGTCCAATTTTTAATAATCTACCAATTTCACTATATGCATCTGTTTTAGAGATTAGAAAATGAATGGTGCCCAATGTATCTACCCAAACATTGCTACCGATATCTCCATTGCCCATGGGCATTGAACCAAGTTGATTTTTGCTTTGCGACGCATACACTACATTGTAGGGTGTTAATGAGGGTTGTGCATTACTTGTAATGGTTGCAAAAACCAGAACTGACGTTAGAAATAATTTATTAAACCAATATTTCATTACTTTCTGTATGTGTCTTTATATAATCCCATTTTATCAAATGGAATAGGTTGGAAGCCAGGAATTTTTTCAAAAACAATGGAATTACTTTTTAACATAAAATTGCCCTTTTTCATATCTACAAATCCTGGATCCTCATTGGTTTTAAAATTATTATTTTCATAGGCGGTTGCAAATTCGCCACCCATTAGTTTTACTAATTGATCTGGTCCACCGATGATTACGTTGCCAGAAAATTCATTTCCTCTGGAACGCATACCCTGCCACTCTTTACCTTCAACAATGACGTCGAGATAGGG
>DOMR01000252.1:0-385 GCA_003509845.1 Chitinophagaceae bacterium
TTTAATACGCGCTATATCGCGCGCTACATCAGGCGCTCCAATTTTTATTTTGATAATTGAAAAGCCACGATTTAAAAAGTTTTTTGTTAGCGCAACAGTTTCATCATCACTTAATGGATAGTCTAAGATACTACCATAACTTAAAGCTTCTTGTTTCATACAAGTAGGATTAAGTAATTTATAGAGTGGTACATTTTTATCCTGTGCCATCAAATCCCAAATAGCCAAACGAATAGCTGCGTCCATTTGTGAAAGTCCAGAATGAAAGTTTTTTCTTATTAATTCTAAATTATTGGGATCTTGATTTTTTAATAAAGGCCACCAAGTTTGTTGAAATAACACATCCAATTCACTATGGCTCGGCAATTGCTTGATATACCAGGCA
>DOMR01000252.1:403-3061 GCA_003509845.1 Chitinophagaceae bacterium
CCTCTTGTAAAAGTGCCCTTCCATACAGATTCAGCATATCCCCAACCCATATGACCATGATTGGTTTTAAGATTAATGCATAAAACTTCTATTTCATCATAATGGCAATTATTATCGCCTATTATTCGTCCTAGCGGAATTTGTAAAGTATAAATTTCATAGTCTTCAATAAATAACATCGTAAAGTTGTGTTGTTTTATTTTAAATAATTTCCATTGCTATAGTGATGTATCAAATTCATTTTTGACCATTTTTTAGTGCTATCAACTCCTGGAAGTGATCTTTGTATATTTGACATCATTTGATTCCAGATTTTCACACTCGTATCTGCGGACAAATACAATGAATCCATTTTTGCTAAATCAGCCCCTTCTGGATAACTATATTCCATCACCACTTTGTCTTCAAATCGATATATTTTAATGTCCTTTATCCCACTCATCTCATTCGCTTTTTTTATTGCTGGCCAAACACCAGTACTACTATGTAATGAATCATAAAAATGGTAAACTGCCGAGTCCGGCACCAAATTAGTCATCATTACAATCGTTGTTAAAGGAACTGATTGCGTTGAATTTGGCGTACAATTAATAAATAACGAAATGATTAATAAAAGTGACGCAACACACTTAAGAAAACTATTTAATGGAGAACGCATAAGTCATATTGGTTTATAAATCAGCAACTTAAGTGACTACTACAAAATAATATTAAATTGAATAACATTCCTATTGACAAAATAGCTAATTGCTATACTTTTTTGACAATTATAGGCAAAACTTGTACTTAAAAAATACACTTATTTAGTAAAATCAGGTATTTGATTTGTGGATATTAATGCTTTATCATCAAGCCACTCAAGGCTTTGCTTCAATTCACTAAAATTACTTGCGCCTAACACCATCTTATAAATATGGGGATTCTCATAAACAAAATGTAAGGCCAAAGCGGAAATACTAACACTTGTTTTTTTACAATAGGCATTTAATTCTTTCGCTCTTTGTAAATCTCTGGCTGGAATCCATGAAGGTTGCTCCTTGATATACGTTTCTAATTTACTCCCTAACAACCCCATATACAATGGACTTGCTTGCCAAATGTTAATTTGCTGATCTTGCAATGCTACATATTCATTCGTTAATGCATCTTGATTTAAAATATTAAATCGATTGTACCCCATAAAATGATCAAAATACTTGGAAGATACATATGGCATAAAATCTGCTCCATAATTACCGCCAATACCGATTGCTTTTGCCCAACCTTTTGCTTTTATTTCAATTAAAGTATCAATGGCTGCTTGTATTTCATGCGATTTTAATCCTGTAGGATCATGTAAAAAAAGTACATCGATACAACCAACTTTCAATGTTTCCAAACTTTCAGAAACACTTCTAATTAATCCTGCTGGAGAAAAATCATAGGTGTCAGCATCCGGATTGTCAGCTTTTAATTTTCCAGCTTTGGTGCTAATAAAAGGCTTTATCCCTTTCCAAGTGTACAAAGCTTTTCCTAAAATGGATTCTGCATCAGCATATGCTGGCGAAGTATCAAAATGATATATACCTTGCTCCAATGCATAGTGAATAGTTTGTTCAGATTCTGCAAAATTCACCGGGCCCCAAATTCCTGCTAAGCCCGCAGTACCCATAACAATTTTATTTCTTGAAGGTAGACTCATTTTAAAAGTTAATTTGAATATTTGGATACCGCTTTCTAAATTGATCAACACCGCCCTGGGTGATTTTAGTATTCCAGCAATATAGAGATTTGAAATTATTACTCAGATTTAATTTAGCTAACCCATTGTCTGTAATAGATGTACCCACTATATTTAAATAACTCAATTTTGTAAACTGATTCAGCAAACCGATTGCATCATCATTGAGTGAAGTATAGGCTACATTAAGTTTTATTACGTTTTTACAACTACTCAAATTAGCAATTCCTTTATTTGTAATTTTTGTATTCGCTAGGTTCAACCAGACTAAATGACTATCAAGTATTGAAATTTTTTGTGCCTGAACATCATTTAATAATGCTGCATTCATCGCACTTAAGTCAACATATCCAACTCCTTTGGCAATGGGATGTACAATTAAACCTAACTGCTTTAAAGTATTTATCTTATTTGAATCCACTAAAGATGTTTGTGGTAACGATAGTACTGGAAATGCAGGGATTATTTTACTAGCTATTAAATTTTTAACAGTGTCATTCAACAAAGCATTTCCTAATTTATCATTTACTAATGCCCCATGTTGCACCCACCAATAGATTAAATTAATTTCCTTATTATTTAATTGGGGTTTCCCCTTGGGCGGCATATGTTTGTCATTAGCTGGGTCCAATAACATCCGTTGAATCATTAAACTTTGATTGGCATTATAGGCAGTTAATGCAGGACCTTTTTTGCCGCCTTTTAAAATTAAATCAATGGAGGTGAGTTGTAAATTTCCTTTTTTCTTTTCACTATTATGACACTGTATACATTTCGCATCTAATAAGGGATAAATTAATCCCTCATAGGTGTTGACTTGTGCTTGTTTTTCTGGTGGCAATGCCGAAATGCTATCTATAGAAAGCGCTTTTTTAACTTCCTTATTCCCAGCTGATAAATCCAAACTCAAATAATCAGCACCATGCGTTATACTACCT
>DOMR01000114.1 GCA_003509845.1 Chitinophagaceae bacterium
AGGAGATTTGTATTTAGGTAAAGTGAAAAAGATCATACCGGGACTTAATGCAGCATTCGTTGATGTTGGTTTTGAAAAGGATGCCTTTTTACACTACACCGATTTAAGCCCCTACGCAAAGTCGATCATTAAGTTCACGCAATTGGCGATGAACGACCATGATAAAAGCTTTGATTTTGCCAGTTTTCAAGCAGCACCTGAAATTTTTAAAACAGGAAAAATAAGTGAAGTCCTTAATGGAAAACCCAATGTATTGGTTCAAATTTTAAAAGAGCCTATCGCTGCCAAAGGCCCTAGATTAACTTGTGAAATTTCATTAGCAGGAAGATTCGTGGTACTTACCCCCTTTAATGAAATAGTTGCCGTATCTAAAAAAATACATTCAAATGAGGAACGCAAAAGGTTACAAAAAATAATCGAAGCGGTGCGTCCTAAAAATTTCGGTGTGATTGTGCGAACTGCAGCTGAAGGTAAAACAACGGCCGAACTACATGAAGATTTATTGACCCTTGAAGCCAATTGGAATAATATTCAATCAAATTTAAAGGGTGCATTACCTCCTGCACGTATCATGAACGAGGAAAGCAAAACCACGAGTATATTAAGAGATTTATTAAATGAAGACTTTAATAAAATTGTGGTCAACGATAAAAAAATATTTGATATCACTTTAAGCTATTTGCAAAGAATAGCCCCTGCCAAAAGTAATATATTAAGCTTATACGATGGTGATCAGCCCATATTTGATCAATATGGAATTACCAAACAAGTGAAGTCCTCCTTTGGGAAAACGGTGAACCTGCCTAGTGGCGCTTACTTAATTATTGAACACACGGAGGCATTGCATGTGATTGATGTGAACAGTGGTTTTAAAAGTGTTTCTAATAACCAGGAAGAAAATGCGCTGCAAACCAATATGGAAGCGGCGGAGGAAATTGCACGACAATTAAGATTAAGAGATATAGGTGGCATTATTGTGATTGACTTTATTGATATGAAATTGCCTGAAAACAGACGCAAGGTGCAAGAGTCATTAGAAGATTTCATGAAAACCGATCGTGCCAGACATTCTGTATTACCTATTTCAAAATTTGGATTATTACAAGCGACACGACAACGTATTCGTCCTGAAGTAAATATTAACACCTCGGAAGATTGCCCTGCATGTAATGGCACAGGTAAAATAACTTCCACTTTGTTACTGGAGGATGAGATTGAAAAGAAAATGTCTTATTTGGCCACCCATGGTCACAAATCGTTGATTCTATTGGTGCATCCAATCATTCATTCTCATTTGACCAAAGGTATATTTAACAATATCATCAAGCGTTGGAAAAATAAATATAAAATTAAATTGAAGTCTCAGGCAGATAATTCAAGCCACCTAGTAGAATACCGCTTTTTAGATGAACATGGTGAAGCGATTGTTTTATAAATAAATCTTGTCTGATCCAAGTTTTAAAATATTTAAAACTATTCCCCACTTATACAGAAAAAATATTTATAAAAAATAGCCAAACACCTCCTTGCAATATAAAATAAGCCTCCCTCGCGGAAATCGAGGGAGGCTTATTTTATATTAATTAAACAATAAATTATAGCTTTTGTAAAACCAAGGCATTAATGCCATAGTCAGCAGAACCATATTTAAGGCCAATTTTTAATCCGATATAACCAGTGCAAGAAAAAACATAACCAACAGTTCCTGAGGAAGGCATATAGGCTGAAGTCAGTTGACCGTAATCCGCAAATACTACATTATTAGTAGCTAATTTTGCAGTACCAGTAGCTGGATCAATACTAATTACCAATGGACTTTTTAAATCGCCGTAAGCTGGGTTAGGCCATACTTTTGACAAATTAATTTGATTCGCACCAGGGCCATCAGTAACATCTACAATATCTCCAACGGACCAATCAGCCCAATCATCTTGCTTTACTTTATATTTTCCAGTCATTCCGCCTGTAAAAGGGCAAACAACATAAGCAGTCCATCTAAAACAAGTGTTATAGTTTGAACTTGCCTCCAAAGCCTGAAGTGTATTTGAAACATCGTAGGTTTTATTGTCAGAAGTAACTACTTGATTATAGATAGTGTAAAATTGGCCAGGCGCAAACAGTGCTGCAGGCGTCTTTCCAATTGCAGTAGCAATTTCGGCACCAGTAACAGATAGTTCAGTTGTTCCGCTTACAGGCACCGTCTTAATCAATTTCCATGTCTTAGGATCTGCATTGGATGACTGAACAACAAATAATTTTACTTCTTTGATCGTAACGCCATTATTGTATGCATCTACTTTTACGCTTACTTTCGAAGTGTTGATAGCAGCGTAATTTAAGTTCAGATTAACTGTCGAATTAAGCGTTATATATGCGCCCTTTCCAAAATTGTTAATGTCAGTAAAAGGATTTAACGTACTCAGATTTTCTTTCTCACAAGAAGAAGCAATCAAAGTAAAAGCAATTCCAATTAATAAATTATTTAATATTTTTTTCATTGTTGCTTATTTTTTATTTGATGAAATTATCAGGGTTATTGTCCCAAAATGCTTTACTTACCGCTGTTCCTAGTGCTCTTTGCTTAGGCGCATTCAAATTTCGACCCACATAATCCTGGGGATACTGAAACAATCGTATAAATAGTCCTGGATTTGTAGCGAAAACAGTTGGCTGTAAATTTTTGGGATATCCTGTTAATCTATAATTATTATAGGCTTCCCACCCATTTCCCCATAAAGCAAGATAATATTCTTTCATAATCACAGCCAATTTATCTTCATTCGTAGCGGCAGCATCATATTCTGCCATTACAAGACTAACGTAATTATCTATAGTTGCAGTAGTGGGCGCATAAGTAGCTGAAACTGATACTCCGACTGTAGCGGCAAAACCAGTGACTTTTGCTATTGAAGCCTTAAGCGCAGTAGTTAAAAAAGTTTTTGCTTGTGCTGCGCCTCCAGGAATAATACCCACAATTGCGGCTTCCGCATGAACAAAATAAGTAAACTCTGAGTTCCATATTGGTAAAATACCAGCACCTTTTCCGCCCATTTCTAATTTTACCCCTGCAGCTTGATTTTGATCAACTTCTCCACCAGCAGGATATACCCCCCAGGTTGTCTTAAATTGACCATCAGGAGGTGTACCCCCATTATCACCATGATCACGTCCCCAATAACCTGCACCTACATAGCAATAGGGCATTTCAGCGGTGTAATTAGGAGGTCTTTGTAAATTAGTGCTGCAAAATAAAGTAATCTCATTTACATTCGCATTATTTGTATTTTGTCTATAAAAATAGTAACGTTGTCTTGGATCAATTGTAGGTCCTTTAGGATTTACTGCAGTAACTGAGCCACTTTTTGCAGCAGCAACGGCCCACATGAACCAATCCCCCAAATATTCACCAGCACCATTCGGCCCGTAGTTACCAGCATAATCAGGATGACGTGAATCAGGCGAGGTTATATTGGTACCGTATTTAAAATTTAAATCGCCTGAAATTGTTTTGATTAAATTACCGGTAGTTATCAATGCTGCAATTTTTGCGTTTGCGGTTGCATCAACTTTGCGCGTTTGCATAAGTAATTTTAGCTTCATTGTATTAGAAGCTGTTATCCATTTAGCCGTATTTCCCCCATAAAAAACATCATTGGCAGGAGCAGCGCCTGCAGTTGAAAAATCTTTGATCGCATCATCATACAAAAGAATTGCTTGCTCATAAATTTTAGCACTTGCATCTGTTTTTGGATTGGGATTTGCAACACCCAAAACAGCCTCAGAATAAGGAATATCACCAAAAGCGTCTACTAATAAAGTAATCGTATATGCCTTCATGAATTTTGCCATACCTGATGAAGTATATCTTTTTTGTGCCTGAGCCAAAGGAATTAAGGCGTTCGCATTTTTCAAGATGGAGGTGTAGCCTGTGTTCCATAAACCATTAAAAGAACCTGGATTGTAAGCACTCGAATAAGTTGGACCATACCAGGCTTGTTGTCTAGTTAATTGACCGCCTGTATTCGAAGCATCATCAAACAAATAAGAAAAACTTAGTTGCACCGAGTTCAATAACAGGTCAACGTCAGCCGTAGATAATGAAGGTGCATTGGGATTCTCTAGGAGACTACCTAATTGTTTGCTACATGCTACTGCTGTTGTAAATAAGGTAGTAACAAGTATAATTTTTATAAATTTCATATATTTTTATTTTATTTCTTTAGGTTAGGATTAAAAAGTTACTCTTAAACTTACACCCATTCTTCGAGCAGAAGGTCCATTAATAAATTCAAGACCTTTACCAGAACTAACCCCTAAACTACTTACTTCTGGATCGAAGTGTACATATTTAGGGAAATTAGGTGCATAGTACCATAAATTACTTCCGTTTGCACTTACAGTTAAACTTCCAAAAGGCGTTTTTGACAACATCTTTTCAGGTAGAGAATAACTTAAGGACATATCACTAATTCTAACTACAGTTGCATCAAACATACCAGATTCGTCTGGACCAAACATATTGTTAAAGTATGCTTGTGTAGCACTTACTTGTTGGTTATTTACAGATCCATCTTCTTTCACACCAGGTAATATATAAGGAGCAGCTCTGTCAAATTCTGTATCCTTTGTAACACCACGCGCTAATAATGACCTTGTAGTTCCTGAATAAATATCTCCACCATCCGTATAATTTATTTGCATTCTGAAACTAAACCCTTTATAAGTTAAACTAGATATACCAGTAAATTGGTAGTTTGCGTTAGGATCTCCAACAATAACTAGGTCATCAGTGTAAATATAATCACCGCCAGAATTAACAATACGCACTCCATTCGCATCCCGCTTGAAACCATAAGCTTTAATAACGCCCATTGGCATTCCATTGATGGCATAGTTACCTGGACTAGAATACCCCGCATAATTAATTTCCTTTAATTCAGTTGGTATATTCGAAACCATTGATCTATTTCTTGTCCAGTTAGCCGTTAATTCCCATAGCCAATCTTTGCTTCTGATTATTTTATAAGCAATTTGAACCTCGAAACCTTTATTATTTACATCGCCCGCATTAATTTGTTGGGCTGTAAAACCTGTAGATGGATCTAATAAACTTGTAAGTATTTGATCTTGAGCAGTTCGATTATAATAGTGTACGTCAAGCGATAATCTACTTTGAAATAATTTAGCCTCAACACCGAATTCTGCCTCCTTTAATAATTCGGCTTTTAAAGCGCTATTCGGTAAAAAATTGCTAATACTATTTGAATTTAAAATAGTACCTGCTACAGTTTGAAAACGTCGAGTGGATAGATCCAAAGCAGCTCTTGTACGATAAGGCCCAGGGAATCTAGCTGATGTTGCATAAGAACCAGATAATTTTAAATAATTTATATTCTTTTTGTTTTGTAAGAACGTGAAAGCCTCGGTGGGAATAAAGGATACGTTAGCACTTGGATATAGGATACTTCTATTTTCAGCTTCTAAAGTTGAAGACCAAGAATTTCTTCCAGAGAGTGTAAGGTATAAATATTTTTTATAATCAAATACGCCTTGCGCATAAGCAGCCAAAGTTTGTTGTTGTGATTGATAATCCATATCGCCGCCGCCCTCATTTACTATATCATGCGTTACAAAGTTAGAGTGGTCTAATAAACCAAATACCAATTGCTCCTCACTCTTCACCCCAAATTGTTTGAACAAGACTTCCTTTGAGACGACACCGCCCAAGATATCAAAATTGATATCATTGGTAATTGCAATATTCGTATAAGCTGCATTTATTTCATGATTGAGGGTAGAATTATATGCAGTAGACGTTCTTAAGAAACCACGAGGATAATAAGAGCCCCCTTTGTTTTGTGCATACATTTGGTCATTCGTATAATTGTCAAAGCCATAAGTATAAGTTAAGAAGAAATCTTTTTTGATGTCATACTTGGCTCTAACATTACCTATAGTTCTTGATGTTTTATCCTGATTAAACGCATTATGCAATGTCCAGGTAGGATTTTGCATCCCATTATTGGCTCTATAATATACATGAGAACGATCTATGGGGTTTTCCCAAGGTAAACCAATTAAATCTACAGCCGTAGGAGTATACATCACATCACTATATAAGGAAGGCGCACTTGAACCACTTCCAAAAGAAGGTGAAGTAGGTGGTGAATTAACATTGGTATTAGAATTATTTAAACTACCTGAAATAGTAATTTTATTGGTCAATTTTGCTGTACCCCCCATTCCTATATTACTTTTTATAACGCCATTGCCCGTCACAAAACCTTGATCGTCCGTATAACCAAAATTCACATTGTAGCTTACATTTTTTCCAGAAGCCCCTTTAAAATTGACAGAAGTGTTTTTAGTGCTACCGTCACGGAAAAAACGAGGTACACTATTATAAAACTTAAATGGATAGGTAGCATTTCCCTTAAATTCAGGGAAAGCTGCATGTAAAGCGGCTCTATCATATGGATGTTGCACTAATGTAGGAGGATCTGTGAATTTAGCACCCCAATTGCTGTAAAAAGCCAAGCCTAAACTTAAATCAAACCCACCTCCATAGGTAGTATTGTATTCAGGAAGATTTGCAAACTGGTTAACAGAGTATGTTTGTGCAACAGTGACTTCTGATTTACCTCTTACTGCTCCTGATGATTGATTTTTTGTAGTCACCAAAATTACACCATTGGATCCGCCCTCACCATATAATACAGTAGCACTTAATCCTTTCAAAATATCGATTGATTCTATATTATTGACATCTAAATCCAGAAATCTACTAGGTGCATTGTTACCATATACGAAGCTTGTTTGTTGATTCGTACCACCATCAATTGGCACACCATCCAACACCCATAAAGGTTGGGCATTACCACTAATCGTAGACAATCCACGAATGATTACATTGGTACCAGATCCAGCCAAACCACTTGTATTTAAAATATTTACACCCGGAGCCTTACCATTTAATATACGAGCAACATCTATCTCAGGTTTTAATTCCAGGTCTTTCTTACCAATGGTTGATACCGCGTAACCCAATGCTTTCTTCTCCTTTTTAATACCTAATGCCGTTACAACCACTTCAGTTAATTCTTCTCTCAAAGCTTTAAGCGTAAAGTTAGTAGTTGGTTGTGCAGTGGCTTGTTTAGATTCAAAACCAACGCTAGTAACAGTAATGATACTACCTGCTTTAACGCTAATTCGATAGCTACCAGAAGCATCTGTAATTGTACGGTTGTTTGTTTGGGCTTTTTCTGTTACAACAGCACCTTCAATCGGCACATTTTTATCATCTGTCACTTTACCAGTAACAGTGGTATTTTGCGCGATGGTCGCTGTGAATGAAAAAATAGCAACAAAGAAACTTAATAGTAGTTTTTTTCTCATGTTATTGTCAAAATTTTTGTGAATAAAGTCTGCTCTATTTTTAATGATTAAGCTAATTTAAATAAATTATTTAAATAAATTAACTATTTAATAACACTAATTTATTTTTTGGAGGAATTAAAGAAAATATAACTACAATACTTTATATTTAAAGTATTGATTTTCAATATAATTTACAAAATCATCCGTTTCATTAAATTTCGGTAAATACTGAAATATATTTAATCTAGCGATTATCTTTACAGCATGAGTAAGTCAAAATCGGCATTTTTCTGTAATAATTGTGGTTATGAGGCCGCGAAATGGGCAGGAAAATGTCCCGCATGTAATGAGTGGAACACTTTTACCGAGGAATTAGTTGAGAAAACAAAGGAGACAAATTCGGATTGGGAAGGCTACCATACCAACCAAAAAGGGAATCAGGCCATCTCCTTAAATGAGGTGGATAGTCAATCTGAAAAAAGAATTGATAGTTCCGATGTGGAATTGAATAGAGTATTAGGCGGTGGAATTGTTTTGGGCTCCATTATTTTAGTTGCAGGGGAACCTGGCATCGGAAAGAGTACTTTGTTTTTACAACAAGGTTTAATGATGAAGGATCAAACCGTTTTATACATCAGTGGCGAGGAAAGTATTCAGCAAATAAAAATGCGCGCCGACCGATTGAACTTGCAAAATGAAAATTTTTATTTACTTACGGAAACACATACTGCACAAATTTTTAAAGCAATTAAAAAATTAAAACCAACGGTGGTCATTGTGGATTCAATTCAAACTTTAGAATCCAACTTGATTGACTCTGCTGCAGGAAGTGTATCTCAAATAAAACAAACCGCTGCCGAATTTCAAAAATTTGCGAAAGAAACTGGTACACCCGTTTTTTTAATAGGACATATCACCAAAGAAGGATCCATCGCTGGACCGAAAATTTTAGAACATATGGTGGATACTGTTTTACAATTTGAAGGGGATCGCCATTATGCTTATCGCATGTTGCGAACTTTAAAAAACAGATTTGGTGGAACAAGTGAATTGGGTATTTATGAAATGACCAGTGAGGGAATGAAAGTAGTAAATAACCCATCTGCATTTTTAATTGCGCAACGAAATGAATCACTAAGTGGCAGTACCATTGCAGCCTCCATGGAAGGCATGCGCCCTTTATTAATTGAAGTGCAAGCATTGGTTACACAAAGTGTGTATGGGACGCCACAGCGCACTGTGACTGGGTTTGACTTAAGAAGACTACAACTTTTACTAGCCGTTTTGGAAAAACGTGGCGGCTTTGCTTTTGGTATGAAAGATGTTTTTGTAAATATTGCGGGTGGTTTAAAAATTGAAGACCCTTCCTTAGATTTAGCCATTATCCTTTCCTTACTTTCCTCCTATGAAGATGTGCCATTGCCGCAAGGAATTTGCTTTGCAGGTGAGGTGGGGTTGAATGGAGAAATTAGGGCCGTCAATAGAATTCAACAGCGCATTGCAGAAGCAGAAAAATTAGGATTTGAAAAAATTTATATTTCCGAGTTTAACAAAAAAGGAATCGAACAAAAAAAATACGGCATTCAAATTATTTCAGTGGAAAGAGTAGATGAAGCGTACCGATTATTTTTCTAGTGGTTGTTGATTCATTTTTAATGCCTCCCCATGAACTTCATCAAGTATCTTGTATTGCATGTAAAAAAATACTTGAATGGATTTTTACATTTAGTGTATCCGAAAATTTGTTTGCATTGCGGAAGCACTGATATAATAAAATTTCAAGTATTGTGCCCCAATTGCTACGTACAACTCCCCTTCACTGATTTTTTTGAAATTGAAAATAATAATGTCGACAAAATATTTTGGGGAAGATTGCCTTTAGGCCCGAGCGGGGCAGCTTTGTTTTTTACAAAAAACAGTATTGTTCAATTGTTACTTTTTGAATTAAAATACAAGCAAAATAAAAGGGCGGGTTGGCTATTAGGTAATATGATTGGCTGGGCTTTGAAAAAAGCAAACCGATTTAATGAAATTGATTGTTTAATCCC
>DOMR01000236.1:0-4197 GCA_003509845.1 Chitinophagaceae bacterium
TTGCAACTTAAAAAAAGAGGCATAGAAGAAACTAGCGTTGAAATCAAAAAAATTCTTAGACCAAGTAACGAAAGAGATATTGAAGCTTTTAAGATTAGTAAAAGCAGAGAAGCAGATATACTTGCAAAAAGTCGAGCGCATGCAAGATACTTTAGATTGCAAATGAAATTAAGCGAGGTAGAAATTCAGGCAGATGGTAAAAAAGGAACTTTCTTTTATACCGCCGATGATCGTATTGATTTTAGAGAATTGATTAGAATATTCGCAACTGAGTTTAAGGTAAAAGTGGAGATGCGTCAAATAGGCATCCGTCAAGAAGCTGCAAAAGTGGGAGGCATTGGAAGTTGTGGTCGTGAACTTTGTTGTAGTACTTGGTTGCATGATTTTAAAAGCGTTAACACTACTGCTGCACGTTATCAAAACTTATCCATTAATCAAACTAAGTTGAGTGGCCAATGTGGTCGACTTAAATGTTGTTTGAATTTTGAATTAGATACTTACTTGGATGCGTTACAAGCATTCCCTGATTATGCGGATAATTTACAAACGGTCATGGGACAAGCGTTTTTAATTAAAAAAGATATTTTCAAAAATTTAATGTGGTATACTTTGCCTAATAACACAAAGCATTTCCCTTTAACGATTGAAAGAGTGAAGGAAATAAAAGATTTAAACAAACAAGGGATCGCCGTTGAAGAATTGCAAGCGGTGGAAGTTACCAGCGGTAAGCCTAAAGAGGTAGAACCTGACTTCGTAGATGTAGTTGGTCAGATTAGTTTAAAAAGTTTAGAGAAAAATGATCGCCGTCGTCGCGATCAACAAAGATTCAATAATAACGATCGTCGTCCGAATAACGATAGACCGAATAATGACAGACCATATAATGATCGTCCAGGACCTAATCGTCCAGGAGGGCAACCAGGAAATTCTGCAGGTGGAAGACCGATGAATAATAATCGTCCACCGATGAATCGTCCGAACAACGGACCGAATAATGGACCGAACAACGGGCCGAGACCAAATAATAATCGTCCGCCCATGAATCGCCCAAATAACGGACCAAGCAACGGACCAAGCAATGGGCCATCCAACGGACCAAGCACCCCACCAAGTAATCCGCCTTCTGCAAATTAAAATTTGCAATGTCTATTAACTTATCCTATTTGACTAAATGCATTTAGCTAAGCGACTATTGGTATAGTTTCTCTAATTCATCCCTTGTAAAATCCATTAAAGTTTTTACATAGCTGGATGAAAAGTCAAAGGAGATGCCCGCAGTCTGATAAAGTTCAGGCAGTGTTTTTGTACCTCCTAAACTTAAAGCGTTCATATAATTTTCCAACGCAAGTGTTGGATTTTTTTGATACTGCATCCACATCCCAATGGCCCCTAATTGCGCGATGCCATATTCAATGTAATAGAAGGGTACTTCAAATAAATGCAATTGTCTTTGCCATCCAATTGCACGATACTGATCTAATCCGCTATAGTCAATGCTGTTGGTAGAAAATTCTTTTGCAATGGATGTCCATGCTTTTGTACGCTCCTCAATAGAATGATTCGGATTTTCATACACCCAATGTTGAAATTTATCAATGATAGCAATCCAAGGAAAAATAGTAATGGTACGTTCCAATTGATGCTCTTGTGCGCGATTTAAATCATGGACATTATCAAAAAATGCTTGCCAATGATTCATCGTAAATAATTCCATAGACATGCTTGCTACTTCCGCAATTTCCATAGGATATTCTTTAAATGCAGATAAGGGCAAGGGGTGTGCTAAAAAGGAATGAATCGCATGTCCCACTTCGTGCACCATGGTGGTAACATCACTCATTTGACCAGCTGCATTCATAAAAATGAAAGGGGCACCCGATTCCGCCAATGGGCAATTATATCCTCCTGGCGCTTTTCCTTGCCTACTTTCTAAATCAAAATGTTTTAAGGAATCCATTTTTTTCAAACAGTCCGCAAAAAACGGATTGATTTGTTCAAAGCAGGAAACCGATTTATTATATAAATCTTGCCCGTCCGTAAATGGTCGCAAAGGCTTTGTGCCAATAGGTTCCGCTTCTGTATCCCATGGCTTTAAAGTTGCTAGTCCTAATTTATTTTTTTTGCGTTCGTAAATTTTATCAATAATGGGAAGCACATGTGTTTTGATTGCCTCATGAAATTTAAAACAATCTTCCTTGGTATAATCAAACCTGCCTAATTCTGCAAATTTATAATCACGATAATTTTCAAATCCTGCATTCAAAGCAACCTGATGTCTTTTTTGAATGAGTGAAGTAAATAAATCATGCATTTCTTGTTGGTCTTGTAAACGACGCTCTTGGATTTTTAAATACACTTCTTCTCTTTTTGCACGATCCTCACTTTCTAAAAATTGGGCTGCTTGTTGTAAAGTATATTCTTTATCATCCACCGTAATTGTCATTCTTCCTGCAATGGTGCCATACTGTTGTTGCAAAACGCTTAACTCCGCCTGCAACGTTATATTTTCTTCTCTAAATAATTCAATACTTTTTTTAACGGATCTTAAATAAGTAAAATATTCCTTTTCGTCCAACTCATTGGTAAATGGACATTGGATTAATTTTTTATTTAAGGCATCTGCATAAGGTTGAATTTTGGGTTGAATTTCCATACAGAAAAAAGTAAACGCCGCCTCCAAACTTTTATCTGTGGTATCACAAGTCATTTTAATCTGTCTCCAACAGGCATCTTCACTTACAAAAGCCTCCAGTTCACTTAAGTCCTGCATCCATGATTCTAGGGTCAATTTATTGGTAATTTCCCTATCCAATAAGGCCTTGAAATAAGGCTCCAGGCTTTCCCATTGGGTAAGTTCAAAATTCGCAGGTAAAAATTGATGGGGTCGCTTTTGAATGTCCGCAGTTCTGTGCATTAGATGAAATTTTAAGTGGCAAATTTACTACTTTTACACACTTTAAAACATTAAAACTTGTCTGATACCATTCATTTACTTCCGGACCACATTGCCAATCAAATTGCTGCAGGCGAGGTGATTCAAAGGCCAGCTAGTGCCGTAAAGGAATTAATGGAAAATGCGGTAGATGCAGGTGCCACTCAGATAAAATTAATTGTCAATGATGCGGGAAAGGCCTTAATTCAAGTCATTGATAATGGGAAAGGCATGAGTGTTACGGACGCCCAAAATGCATTTGCCCGACATGCCACCAGTAAAATAAGTACCATTGAGGATCTTTTTCAAATAAGGACTATGGGATTTCGCGGAGAAGCCCTCGCCTCCATCGCAGCTGTTGCGCAAGTAAGTTTAAAAACCAAAAGATCCGAAGATGAATTGGGTACCTTGGTTGAAATTGAAAATAGCAAAGTAACGGAATGCAGTTCAATTGCACATGATACTGGCACAAGTATCTCGATGAAAAATTTATTTTTCAATGTACCTGCACGTCGTAATTTTTTAAAGAGCAACGCAGCAGAATTAAAACATATCATTGAAGAGTATACAAGAGTCGCGCTTTCCTTTCCTGAAATATTTTTTAGTTTAACAAGTAACGGACAGGATGTGTATCATTGGGAGGGCGGCAGCTTTAAACAAAGAGCCATTCAAGTGCTGGGAAATAATTATCAAACAAAACTAGTAACCGTAGGGGAACAAACGGATTACTTAACCGTATCCGGATTTGTGGGCAAACCCGAAACTGCGCGTAAAACAAGAAGCGACCAATACTTTTTTGTGAATCGTCGTTTTATTAAAAGCGCCTATTTACATCATGCTGTGGCCAATGCATTTGAAGGATTACTTCCCAAGGATAGTTACCCCGGCTATATATTATACATTGATGTGGACCCTTCACAAATTGACATCAATGTACATCCCACCAAACAAGAAATTAAATTCGAAGACGATAAAATAATATACGCCTTTGTGCAAGCTGCAGTGAAACATGCATTGGCACAATTTAGTATAGCCCCTTCTCTTGATTTTTCACTAGATGCGAATATCCAACAATTGGACGCGATTCAAAAACCCTTCACTACTGATAAAATTCAATCCGCTACTAGCAATTCATTATACGCAGGATTTACACAAAAAAATCAAGCGCATTTTATACCTAAATCAAGTAGCGCTAACGATACGGATTGGAAAAGTTTTTTCACCAATATTCCAAGTACGTCAAATGACACCAGTGAAATTTCAGA
>DOMR01000236.1:4262-19568 GCA_003509845.1 Chitinophagaceae bacterium
TACAAAGAAGCCGAAAGTTTAAGCGTACTTGAAGATGCACTATTGTTGCAATTACACAATACCTATATTATCGCCCCTACCCAAAGTGGCTGTATTATATTGCATCAGCAATTGGCACATGAACGTGTTTTGTATGAAAAATACCAAAAAGCAAGTTCACACCCCCATGCTACTCAAAAAAGTTTATTCCCAGTCGTGTTGGAATTGAGTCCAAGTGATGCTATATTATTAGATGAAATGTTGGAGGACCTTTCAATCATTGGATATGAAATAGAATCTTTTGGGAATAATAGTTTTATCATTCAAGGCATACCTGCTGATGTTTTATCAGGTAATGAAAAAAATGCCATTGAATTATTATTAGAGCAGTTTAAACATTTTACTGGTGAAGTAAAATACAGTAAAAGAGAAAAATTAATTCGCTGCATGTCCAGACAGATGGCCATCAAAGCTGGACAAAGTTTATCCCAAAAGGAAATGCATGCAATAATTCAATCACTAAGTGAGTGTGATATACCCAACGTAACCGCATCTGGTGCGCCTACCTACATTGAATTTAAGGAATCCTACTTGGATGGATTGTTTTCTAGATAAGCAACTTTAATTTTTCTGCGCTACCGATATCAAATAAGCCTCTACTGCTTTTCTTACACCCGCACTGGTCGGACTCATGTGATTTGATACCAAAATTGAAAAATATAATTTTTGATTTTTCTGCGTGTAAATAAATCCACTTAAAGCAATCTGCCCACCTAAACTACCAGTTTTAGCATGTATTTCGCCTGGAAAATTTTTGTAATACGCAGACAATGTCCCTTCTCCGCCAGTTTCAAATATATGTGTTACCCGCTTTTGTCCGAATTCATCTTGCATCTTTTTCAATATGGCAACATAATTTTCAGGGGTATTTAAATTATATCTACTTAAGCCACTGCCATCTACCCAACGCATTTTTTGTGGCAGCCCTGCAAAATCATTTTTAAGCAGGCTGTCAATAAAAGCAGCATCATCCATCTTTCCCAACAATTGCTGAGCTCCCATTAATAAAACCTGTTCTGCGAAAAAGTTATCACTGCGACGCATCATTATTTTTAACAAAGAATCTGTAGGAACTGTTTTAACAAGCTGTTGTGGCATTTTCGAAATATCATCCCCAATATTTAGTTTTACTTTTAAAGTATCCTGTAGTAAATACACAGGCAAATTGGGTTCAAAATAGGAATCAAAAGGAACCTGAAAATAAGGAGCAGTATTTTTTTGACTATCGGTATAAAACTGATTCCCTACTAATTTTCGCGTCCAGTTTTTTTGATAAACAGTGCTTATATCAGTGATGTCCTTAAAAAATGTAAACGGCTTGATGAATAATTTTCCATTGCCTTGATAAAAATGAACCACATTACCATAAATAGGCATTCTGCTTCGTTCTGGCTGATAGTCCTCGCCATAATCGTTCCAAGCCCAACCATTGCCCATATGTCCAAATTGGTCATTGGCTTTTGTTGGCTGAATCACCACTTGCTTTTTTGTATTTTTAATCAACTCGACCACCGGTTGATACGTAAAGTCAGGATGTAAAAAACTTGGATCACCCAACGGGGTTAAAAATAAGGTATCTGCATTTTCAGCCATGCTAAATCCTGGCAAGGAATCACCCAAGTATTTCAAACCTACATAAGTAGCTAAAATTTTAGTGTTACTAGCGGGTGTAAAATAATGATCGCTTTGGTATTGATCAATCCAAGCTTGCTTGGTATCATTGTATACTGCAATACCGACATGAGCGCCCTTGAGCGCAGTGGTTTGTAATAATGTTTTTTGCGCTTTTTGTATACTACACGCACTTAATACAACAATAAATACAATTGATAATAAATGTAAAGGAGTGACTACTCTCTTTCTAAGGCCCTTAACCATCTTTCTGGAATTTCGTTATTGGAAGCTACTAAATAATCTTTATAACTACAAGGCGCCCATTCATTATTGTGC
Organism: Chitinophagaceae bacterium; assembly: GCA_003509845.1. Lineage (GTDB taxonomy): Bacteria > Bacteroidota > Bacteroidia > Chitinophagales > Chitinophagaceae > Sediminibacterium. The sequence continues at coordinate 6,252 of DOMR01000236.1, forward strand.
ATTTGCATCCACCATCTGCCCGTACTCTTACTTTGTAAAAAATTAGTTTCGATATCCGAGAATGCAATATGAAATTCTTTAAACCTATCCGATTCCGTTAATGGTGCTTCTTTTTTACCTTTTTGTACCCCATCCATAATGTACCAAAACATTTGCGCAATTTGTATTGCTGTCATATTGTTTACATCTAGTTCAGCTTGATAACCAAACAATCCAATAGTACTCGTTTTCCAACTCATCCCCGCATACTGCATTAAGGTACAGGACTCTTCGCCATTAAAACCATTCGGTGTAATTAAGTTTGCAGGCGCTTGTGCATTTTGAATTGCACTAATATCAAAACTTAACATGTGACTGTCCCTGATGACAGGTTCCATTTCCTCAATACCTTCCCGAACCCTTCCTAATCTAAAACAATCAAACCTGAGTTTATCAATCGTTTCCAACATATGCGGATGCATAAAATAACTTTGGAAACCAATATGACTATAATGATTCAAATGATTAGGCAAGCCAGTAAATAATTCTTCTAAAAAATGATCCCTGGGTAAGCGCGCCTCTAAGTCCAAGTCAATTTTCGCATCCACCACAACTGCATTTACTAAAGTGGGTATGGAAGTGTACGCATGATATTGAGCAAGGGTTAAATCATGTGCCCCGCCAATAATTACTATTTTCTTGTTTTGTAAAAGCAATTCAGATATCACAGTTCTAAGGGCCGCATAGCTATCTTGTATGCTTTGCCCAATCTTTACATTTCCAATGTCCACTACATTTACTTGTGCATGCCAGTAATACAAATCATATAAGGCGGTCCGAATCGCATTTGCGGCAGTATGGCCATGTAAAGCATAACCAGCACCTCTGCATTCTCCAGCCCCAATGATCACAATATCGGCATCCATTATATCAGGTAGGCTCCCCTCGTTTACTTTAATATGCTTTCCTAGCTGCGTATCGCGATACCCCTCATCCTTGGATATATGAGCGATATTAATCGGTTCTAAAAAATCTTGAATGGAGGACAATGACATACGCGTAGTTTAACTACAAGTATTAACGAAAAAAAGGGCCACAGATTGCATCCCTACTGATTAATCTTGAAATTTATACCCTATCCCCCGGATGGAGATAAAATGTAAAGGTGATTTGGGATCTAATTCGAAATACTTCCTAAAATTTAGAATAAAATTATCAATGGTACGTGTATTTGGAAATACATTATACCCCCATACACTTTGCAGGATCCGCTCCCTTGTAATGATGGTATGTTTATTTTCAATCAATAACCTTAACAGCATTGCTTCCTTTTTGGTTAATTTTATTTTTTCGCCGTTATACAATGTGGCTTCAAGTAATGTAAAGTGAACTGTATTACCCATAAAAGAATACTGTTCCAAATTGTTTGGAACTGCGCTATTTACGCCTGATTTTTGTATCAATTTAGATACCCTTAATAAAAGTTCTTCTAAATTAAAAGGCTTGGTCATGTAGTCATCCGCGCCAATCTTTAAACCTTTTACCCTATTTGCGCTGGTGTTTTTTGCACTTAATATTAAAATAGGGGTGTTATTGTTATGTATACGAACAGTTTCAATAATTGAATATCCGTCAATACCTGGTAACATAATATCTAAAATAATCAAATCAAAACTGGCACCTTGAATTAGCTGTAACGCCTTAGGTCCATCATAAGCAGAGCTAACCTCATATCCTTCCAACGATAAATTTAACTTAAGTGCCTCATGCAAATGCTGCTCATCTTCCACCAGTAAAATGCTATGCTTTTGGGTACTCATGATATTGGAAAGTTTATTTTGAAAATGCTGCCGTTGGGTGTATTCGCATCTACAGTAATCGTTGCCTGATGAAATTCGCTGATCTTTTTACACAAATACAAACCCAAACCAGTCCCCTTTGTTGTTCTAGTAGATTCATCTCCAATGCGGTAAAATTTTTCAAATATTTTATCGCGTTCTTCTATTGGAATGCCTACGCCTTCATCTTTAATCATTAATTGTATTTGATTTTCTTGGGTAGAAAGTAACACCGTAATCGGACTAGTAATCGTTGAATATTTATGGGCATTGTCCAATAAATTATTAACCAATAACTGCATCAGTAAAGGTTCTGCTTGTATAAAAACAGACGGGGTAATGGTTAAAATTAATTTTCGATGTTCGAATCGCTCTTGAAAGGAATCAACTAGCTTTTGAACAATGTCAGACAAATCTACGAGTTGCATATTAGATTCATATTTACCCATATCTAACTGCGAGGCTAATAAAATATTATTACAAAGGGCATCTAATCGGTGTGTTTCCTTTAACGTATTTTCAATCAGCATTTTTTTCTGTGCTGGATCTAATTCTCTTTTAAGTAAGGTTTCAATGTTCAACTGCGTAATGGCAATAGGCGTCTTTAATTCATGTGTTACCGCCATCATGAAATTTTGTTGTTGATTAGAATATCTTAGCTGCTTTAATAACGACCTGTAAACATAGATCGCTCCTAATAAAAATAAAAAAAGAAAAGTGACCCCTTCGTAAATATATTGTTTTGTTTTTCTTGCCTCAAATGCTTCAATACTTTTTACTTTTTCATATAAAGCAGAATCGTCTGTTCGAATAGATTGGAATTTAACTGTTGCGATTTCGCTATTTTGTTTTTCCAGAGAAACATACCACCAAACAAATGCGGCAATCATATAGGTAAGAAAAACCCAATAAATAAAATTGACAAACTTTAATTTGCTAATATTGAACCATCTCATTTTCATAAACGCACTTTTTCAACACGTAAGCCAGTAGCCAGTATACCCAATAAAGGATCTTCTCTCATCGTATGTTGCAAACTAAAATTATATATACCTAGCTTTAATTTAGTAGGTGTTGCATTGATAGGAATACGTTGGTCAAAAATATCATCCATACCTACGCCTAACCAACCTTTTTGATCATCGGCTAATTGCAAATTAAGCGTCTGCTTTACTGCTGTATCTGAAGGGGACTTTGTATTTACCTGCAACCAAATATTTTTATAATGATATGCATTATGATGCCTGATCACAAAATAAATTTTATATAAGGAATTGGTGTCCGTAATATTAAATTGGTAATTATTTGCCTGCTTACTGAACCATTCATGTGTAGGATAAATAGTCGTTTGTTCATATAACTGAATAGGCGCACAACTTGCTATAAATAAAACAAGTAAAATGTAAATATAGGATTTAACGAATGTCATCTTACAACACATTTAATATTTGCTCTTTTGCTTTTTCAAGTTCATCCTTCATCATGATGACCGCCTTCTGAATATCCACATCATTGGCTTTTGATCCAGTGGTATTTATTTCCCTTCCTATTTCTTGCAATATAAAAGACAATTTTTTACCCTTACATGGATCCCCATCATTGAGCATCGCTTTAAAGTAATCACAATGATTTTTTAAACGAACCCTTTCTTCCGAAATGTCTATTTTTTCAATGTAATAAATCAACTCTTGCTCTAATCTATTTTGATCATATTTATCAGCACCCACATGCTGCTCCAACAACTTGACCATACCCTCCTTGATTTTGTCGCGACGATTCGGTTCATGAATTTCAACGACTGCTTGCTGCGCTTCAATAGCAATAATTTTTTCTAGTAAATCTTTTTCAATAGATTTTCCTTCCTCTGCTCTATGTTTTATTAAATGCTGAATTGCTTGATGTAATAAATCGAAAATAAATTTCCACTCTTCTTCCGTCAATACTTCATTAGAAGAAGAAACCACATCAGGCATTTTCAAAATGGTACTTAAAATATTTTCAGTACCAATGCCTAATTCATTGGCCAATTCCATGATGGGTTGATAATAGGATTTAGCTAATTCTTTATTGACACTTACTGGCTTATTAACGCCATTAGATTTTATCGATATTGAACACTCTACACTACCCCTAAATAACGTCTCATTCAATTTGTTTCTGATTTCAACTTCATACGGCTTTAACAAGGAGGGACAATTCAAGCGAACATCAAACTGTTTTCCATTCAAGGACTTCACTTCAATTAAGCATGTCTTATCCTTTAATATCGCCTCTGCCCTTCCGTACCCTGTCATTGAATATAACATAATAAAGCCTCGTTTAATTAGTGCATAAAGGTATCAAATTATAGGCAAGCCTACACCTTTTTTAAAAATCTATGCCAAACCAATTTTTCTTCCGCAATTGGTATGCTTTAAAGTCAAAGGAATATAATTTACCTGGTCGATGTGTCACCTGTATTTCCATTTCATTAATGTCAATTAAAAAGCCCATACTCGCGAACTTCTTTCTAAAATTTCGTCTATCCAAGGACGTATTTAAAATTGCCTCATATACATTTTGCAACTGCCTTAATGAAAATTTCACAGGCAATAAATTAAAGGCCAATGGGTGTTCTTGAATTCGCTTTTGTAACCAGGTATGGCACAAGTCCAAAATTTCCTTGTGATCAAAAGCCATCTCTTGAATATCCTTTACCACATGCCAACTTAATTCATTCTCCAAAATTTTCAATTCATGGTGTTTGATATTAAGCAAGGATGCATAAACCGCAGTAACCACCCTTCCTCCAGGATGGCGATCAGGCTTACTAAATGTATGCACTTGCTCCAAATAAACGTCTTGCATACCTGTTCGTTCCAATAAAACACGATTTGCTGCATCATCTAAATCCTCCGCTGATAAAATTGTGTCTCCAAGTAAGGATAGCTTTTCATCGTATTGTGGTAAATCACTTTTAATGGTAAGTACCTTTAATGAATTATCGTCAAACCCGAAAATGACACAATCCACGGTTAAAGGAACAGTTGGATAGGTTTGTACCAGCTTTATGGCATCTTTTTTGTTCAAATTCATACTAGAAGTGATCATTTTTTATTGCCCAACAACGGCCCGTTTCACAAATTGGAATTATAGTCCCAAAATACGAAATAAAAGATTAAAACTATTTGTATTTTAGCAGACATTTTACCTCATGTACCCCAAAGATCAAATTATCGCATTTCAGGCCTTAGCCAAAGCATACTTAACAAATCCGCATACGATTGAATTGGATAGTTTAAAAAAACTATTAAAATTCAATGAATACCAATATTATGTTTTGAATGAACCTTTAATAAGTGATTACGAGTATGACCAATTATATCAGCAGTTAATTTCCATCGAATCCGCAAATACTTCATTAATTACGCCCGATTCCCCAAGTCAAAGAGTGGGAAATAGTTTAAATGCGAGCTTTGTTACCATACCGCATTTGGTACCCATGTTAAGTTTGGAAAATAGTTATAATGCAGCTGACTTAATTGATTTTGATCGAAAGGCAATAGAAGGCGCTGGGAATGAAAAATTAACTTATTGTGTTGAACCAAAATTTGATGGCGCGAGTATTTCATTGGTGTATGAAAATGATTTACTCCTTAGGGCATGCACCAGAGGAGATGGTGTTGCAGGAGAAGATATCACTCAAAACATCAAACAGATCAAATCTATTCCTTTAAGTATTCCTTTGGCGGATTATGGCATAAAGCAAATTGAAATTAGAGGTGAAGTGATTATGAGTAAAAATTCATTTGCCGCATTTAATGAAAAATTAAAACTAAAGCAACAAGCGCCACTTGCCAATCCCCGAAATGCCGCTGCAGGTAGTTTACGTATGAAGGATCCAAAAGAAGTAGGCGAACGAAATTTAGACGCATTTATTTACCATATTAGTTATGTACTTCCAATTCCAGGAGCAAAACTTACCCCACTTTTACAAACCCATAGTGGCACTTTATCCTTGTTATGGAATTTGGGATTCAGATCACCGCAAAAAGAAAGAAAAATTTTAGAAGGCATAAATAACGTAATTGATTATTGTACATCTTTTGAAATTGGACGCGATCAATTGCCTTATGACATTGATGGACTTGTAATTAAAATAGATGACGTTCCCTTGCAGGAAAAATTAGGAATGACTTCCCATCATCCAAGATGGGCCATTGCGTATAAGTTTAAAGCACGCCAAGCAACCACCATTATTGAAAACGTAGAATTTCAAGTAGGACGCACAGGTGCGGTAACACCGGTAGCCAAACTACAACCCGTAGCATTAGGTGGCGTAACCGTTTCCAGCATTTCCATGCACAACGAGGAGTACATCAAAGAAAAAGATATTCGACTAGGAGATACGGTTATTATTGAACGTGCAGGTGATGTAATCCCACAAATTGTACAATCTATAAGTTCATTGCGTAAGGGCACTGAAAAAATGATCAGCTTCCCTACTACCTGTCCAGCATGTAATGCAACATTAGAAAAAGAAGATGCCGAAGCGGTTTGGCGATGCATAAGTCCATTGTGTAAAGCACAGATAGTGGAACGTATCATTCACTTCGTTAGCAAAGATGCCATGGACATCAAAAGTTTTGGAGAAGCCAATATTCGTAAATTTTATGATTTAGGAATTCTTCCAAATGTTCCTGCAGTATATACCTTGGATTTTAATAAAGTGACCCAACTAGAAGGCTTTGGAAAAAAGAGTATTGAAAATTTACAAGCTGCGATTGTTCATTCCAAAAATCAACCACTGTATCGACTTATCTATGGCTTGGGAATTCGTTTTGTCGGAGAAACAACGGCTAAAACGGTAGCCTCACAAATTCAACATATTTTAGATTTAACGAATCTTACGGAAGAACAATTACAATCCTTTGAAGATGTTGGTGTAAAAGTGGCAAAAAGTATTTATCAATACTTTCATGAGGAAAATAATATTGCAATGATTCGAGAACTTGAATCATTGGGTTTAAATATGATTCAAACAAATACCACTGCTGTTGACGGAAACTTAGCAGGATTAAATTTTTTATTTACAGGGACCCTCACACAATTGAAACGCGCTGATGCTGAAGCAATGGTAGAAGCAAGAGGCGGACATATCCTAGGCGGCGTGAGTAGTAAATTAAATTACTTAGTCGTTGGCGAAGATGCTGGTAGTAAATTAGAGAAAGCCAAAAAAATAGCCTCGATAAAAATTATAAGTGAAAGTGATTTTGTCGAACTAATTAATTAGTCTGATACATTTTATTCTTCTCTATCGTCATTTACGCTAAAATTTTAAAATACAAACTAAAAGTCTGAACTCGCACTTTGTGCTCAGACATGCAGACTTTTTTAACGTTTATATTTTTAAATTTCTTTACGAAACAAATCTTCGATTTGTATTATAATTTATAGTGTTTATATTTTAAAACTTATGATAATTTAAGTTTTAAAATATAAACGTTAGACTCAAAGTTCAGAATCAAAATGTATCTGACTAATTTAACAAAAATTAAATAATTCCTTTTGCGGCCAGGTACTCTGCAATTTGAATCGCATTGGTAGCGGCACCTTTACGCAAGTTGTCACTTACAATCCACATATTTAATGTTTTCGCTTGTGTTTCATCTCTGCGCAAACGGCCAACAAATACTTCATCTTTTTCGTGTGCCCATAAAGGCATTGGATAAAATTGATCGCCATCATTCTGTTGCACAACAACACCAGGCGCAGTGGCAAGTAATGCGATCAATTCATTTAAGTCAAATTCATTTTCAAATTCCACATTTACGCTTTCACTATGCCCACCCATTACTGGAATACGAACGGTAGTCGCTGTAACTTTAATATTATCGTCCTGCATAATTTTGCAAGTTTCCTTAACCATTTTCATTTCCTCTTTGGTATAACCATTTTCTAAAAAAACATCAATCTGCGGAATAGCATTTAAATCAATCGTATACTTGTAAGCCATGTCAGCGGCAGGCATTTGATTTCCTTTTCTTTCTTCCATTAATTGATCCACGGCTTTTTTCCCAGTTCCTGTTACACTTTGATAAGTGCTTACCACCACTCTTTTAATTTTATATTTCTCATGCAATGGTTGCAAGGCGACTACCATTTGAATAGTGGAACAGTTAGGATTCGCAATAATTAAATCGTTGGCTGTTAATACAGATGCATTTACTTCCGGCACCACTAATTTTTTTGTCGGATCCATTCTCCAAGCAGAGGAATTATCAATAACACGAATACCTGCTTCTGCAAACTTTGGCGCCCACTCCAATGAGGTACTACCTCCTGCTGAAAATAAAGCAACGGCTGGTTTTGCAGCAATCCCTTCCTCCATGGTTACCACCTTATATGGCTTTCCCTTAAATATTATTTCCTTACCTGCTGAACGCGCCGATGCAACAGGAATTAATTCAGTTACTGGAAAATTTCTTTCCGCTAATACTTGCAACATTTTTGTTCCTACTAGCCCTGTGGCTCCTACAACTGCAACTTTCATTTTTTTATTTTTTTACGTTATTATTATCCTTGTCGAAAATTTCAAGTCTTATGTTTTACAAAGACTTAGCAAAAGAAAAAAGCCTCCCATTTTATTGGAAGGCTTCTGAGTATATTTATTCGCATACTAACAATCAGTACCTTCCTATTATAGGGGTTTCTTAATTTGTTTTGTATGTTTATTTTTCATCATTGTACAACAAAATTAATTGGATGTATTGATTTTACCAAATTTATACTAGTTCAATATCAAAATTGACCAACTGAACGAACGATTGTATGCGCTCCTTAATATCAGCCTCGCTGATTTCAGTTAATCTTTGCGTACCAAATTTCTCTACGCAGAAGCTAGCCAATGCGCTACCTACGATAATTGCAGACTTCATATTGTTAAAAGAAAAATCTTTCGTTTTAGCCAAATGTGCTACAAAACCACCAGCGAAAGTATCACCAGCACCGGTTGGATCAAACACTTCCTCTAAAGGTAAAGCTGGAGCGAAAAATACTTCGTGACCATGGAACAACAAAGCACCATGTTCACCTTTTTTAATGATTAAGTATTTTGGACCCATTGCCATTATTTTTTTAGCCGCCTTAACCAAACTATATTCTCCACTTAATTGACGCGCTTCACTATCATTCACCATCAATACATCCACCAAACTTATAGTATGTAATAAATCATCCATCATAATTTCCATCCAAAAGTTCATAGTGTCCATTACAATTAACTTAGGACGCTTTTTCATTTGTTTGATCACACTACTTTGAACACCTGGCACTAGATTTCCCAACATTAAAATTTCACAATCCTGATAACTATCCGGAACCACAGGTTCAAAATTCTCTAACACATTTAATTGTGTTTCGATGGTATCACGCGTATTCATATCTAAATGATACTTACCGCTCCAAAAAAATGTTTTTTCGTCTTTTTTAATTTGTACCCCTTCCAAAATCACCCCTCTATTTGCTAAGGCGTCTAATTCGGATTGCGGGAAATCGCCACCCACTACTGAAATTTGCTTTACAGTGGTAAAATTGGACGCGCACCAAGCAATGTAAGTTGCTGCTCCGCCAATGATTTTATCACTTTTCCCAAAGGGTGTTTCAATGGCATCAAAGGCCATGGATCCTACTACAACTAATGACATGTGTATTGTTTTATTTTCAGCTGCGAAACTACGATTTTTACTGTTAAGTAAATTACGATATGCCAAAAGGGCCAAGCCAATTCGTAATCGCTTGATTATCAAAAAACTAACAAAAATGGGGTTTTATTTTAAAAAGATGCCTAATTTAAAGAATTAAATCTATAATTTTGTACTAACAAATTGATCAAAAAATTAGAAAATGGCTAGAATTAAGACAGAAAAAAACGGATCTAGAAAGGATGTCATAGTACGTAAAGCTGCCACCCTATTTAGAGAAAAAGGATATAAGGCTGCAAGCATGCGTGATTTAGCCGAGGCTGTTGGTGTGGAAGCTGCAAGTTTATACAATCACATAAAATCGAAGAGCGAGTTATTGCACGAATTGGTATTCAGTGTCGCAAATAAATTTGTGTTGAAAATGGATGAAATAGAATCTGAAAACATTTCATCTCTTGAAAAAATGGAAAAATTATTACGTTTCCATATTACTGAAATGATACATAATTATGAGGAGGTTTATGTAAGTGACCGAGAGTGGAAGCACTTATCTGACCCCTATTTATCCAATTATCAAAATCAACGAAGAGTATATCGCAAAAGGATTGCAGCCATTATTGAAGAAGGAATTAGAAACAAAGAAATCAAAACAATTGATGCCCCAACGGTGGTATTAATTTTTTTACACGCTGTGAGTGGTATTGAAAGCTGGCATCGTTCTACCAAAAAAATTACTGCGAACGAATTAGAACAAAATATGGTGACCATTTTAATTGATGGTTTAAAACTAATCAAATAAAGCAGCGCAAAAGGTTTCATTTAATAAAAAGCAACCTCAACTAGGATTGTCTTAACTTTGCGTCAAATACATCTCTGTGTCTGAAAGAAATAATTTTATTGATTACATCCGTATATTTTGTCATAGTGGTCATGGTGGCGCAGGTGCCCGACATTTGATGCGCAACAAACTAACTGCCAAAGGAGGTCCTGACGGCGGCGATGGTGGTCGTGGAGGCCATATCATTTTAAGAGGCAATGCGCAATTATGGACCTTATTACACTTACGTTATTATAAAAATGTAATCGCAGAGGATGGCGAAGGTGGTAGTAAAAATAATTGTACCGGAAAGGATGGTAAGGATATTATCATTGAAGTACCACTAGGTACTATTGCAAGAGACGAAGAAACTGGTAAAGTAGAAGCAGAAATATTAACAGATGGCCAAGAAATTATATTAGCCAAAGGAGGCCGTGGTGGTTTAGGTAATTCTAATTTTGCAACACCCACCAATCAAGTTCCCGAACATGCACAACCAGGAGAAGATGGTATTGAAGGTTGGAAACAAATTGAGTTAAAGGTATTGGCTGATGTGGGTTTGGTGGGATTTCCAAATGCAGGAAAATCAACACTACTTTCAGTGATTACTGCAGCAAAACCTAAAATTGCCAATTACGCTTTCACCACATTAACGCCGCAATTAGGTATGGTGGCTTATCGTGATAATCGCTCATTTTGTATTGCGGATTTACCCGGTATTATTGAAGGGGCGGCGGAAGGCAAAGGTTTAGGCCATCGCTTTTTAAGACATATTGAACGAAACGCTGTTTTACTTTTTATTATTCCTTCCGACAGTAATGATCATAAAAAAGAATTTGAAATTCTTAAAAATGAATTGGCAGAATTTAATCCAGAACTATTACAAAAGGAATTTATCATTGCCATTAGCAAGTCGGATTTATTAGACCAAGAATTAACGGATGCAATTGTAAAAGAGCTCCCTAAAGATATCCCACATATATTTATTTCATCTGCTACACAAAAGAATTTAGTAGAATTGAAGGATTTACTTTGGAAGGCATTGAACAAGCCTATCTAACTATCCCAAGTATAATAAGTACAAAAAAGTGAATACGAATAGCATTTAAAAAGCCTCCCGATGCATCGGGAGGCTTTTTAATAAAGTCATTAGAGAATCATTATTGCCAATTTATTTTCAAGGAAAATTGGCAATAATGATTAATTAGACGCAGCTTTCGTTGCTTTACTTCTGTTGTTTTCGTCTAAGATAGATTTACGCATACGAACTGATTTTGGCGTTACTTCAATACACTCGTCAGATTGAATATATTCCATACACTCCTCTAAAGTAAATAATACTTTAGGCGTAATACGAACGCTATCATCAGAACCACTCGCACGGTGGTTGGTTAATTTTTTCATCTCGACCGCGTTGATATTTAAATCACCTGGCTTAATATGCTCTGCCAATACTTGACCTGCATAAATTTCCTCACCTGGTTCAATAAAGAAACGACCTCTGTCTTGTAATTTATCAATAGAGTAAGCAGTGGTTAATCCACCAAATTTTGCTACCAATACACCATTGCTTCTTCCAGGAATAGGTCCTTTCCAAGGCTTGTATTCATTAAAACGGTGCGCCATAACAGCTTCACCTGCAGTTTGCGTCAACATTTGAGAACGAAGTCCAATTAATCCTCTTGAAGGAATATCAAACTCTAAATGTTGCATGGTTCCTTTTGATTCCATAATCAACATTTCACCTTTCTTTTGGGTAACTAAGTCAATTACTTTACCACTAAAATCAGCGGGTACATCCACCACTAGTATCTCAAACGGCTCATGTTTTTTACCATCTATTTCTTTAACCAATACTTGCGGATTGCCGACCGTTAACTCATATCCTTCACGACGCATGGTTTCTACCAATACCCCTAAATGCAAGATACCACGACCAAATACCAAGAAGCTATCAGCACTATCTGTTTCTTCCACACGTAAAGCCAAATTCTTTTCTGTCTCTTTCATTAAACGATCACGGATATGACGAGAAGTTACAAACTTACCTTCCTTACCAAAGAAAGGTGAGTTATTAATACTAAAGGTCATACTCATCGTAGGCTCGTCCACACTAATTACAGGTAATGCTTCAGGATTTTCAGGATCAGCAATGGTATCACCAATACTAAAATCTTCTAAACCTACCACAGCACATAAGTCACCAGAAACAACTTCTGTTACCTTACGCTTACCCATTCCTTCAAATACGTATAATTCTTTTACTTTATTTTTCTTGACGCTGCCATCCGCTTTTACCAATACAATATTTTGACCTTCTTTAATAGTACCTCTTTCCACTTTACCAATAGCAATACGACCTAAGAAAGAAGAATAATCCAATGAAGTGATTTGCATTTGTGTATGTCCTTCCTTAACATCTGGTCCTGGAACATATTTCAAAATACCATCCATTAAAGGGAAGATATCTTCACATTGTGTAAGGCTATCATTGAACCAACCATTTTTACCACTACCATAAAAAGTAGGGAAATTTAATTGATCTTCTGTTGCATCTAAATTGAAAAACAATTCGAATACTGCATCATGCACTTCATCCGGACGACAGTTTTCTTTATCTACTTTATTGATAATGACAATGGGCTTTAAATTTAATTGTAAAGCTTTTTGTAAAACGAAACGAGTTTGAGGCATGGGCCCTTCAAAAGCATCTACTAATAAGCAAACACCATCTGCCATTTTTAATACACGCTCTACTTCACCTCCAAAGTCAGAGTGACCTGGTGTGTCAATAACGTTAATTTTAACGTCCTTATAAGTTACTGAAGCGTTCTTACTTAAAATGGTAATTCCCCTCTCACGTTCAAGCTCATTGCTATCCATGATCAAGTCCCCAGTCTCCTGGTTATCTCTGAATACTTTTGTAGCGTGTAAGATTTTGTCTACCAGGGTAGTTTTACCGTGGTCAACGTGGGCGATAATGGCAATATTTCGAATCGGA
>DOMR01000061.1:0-1699 GCA_003509845.1 Chitinophagaceae bacterium
CCATGATGGTAAAGCAGATAAGTCGACCGTATTTGCAGATAAATTAAACATACCTACGAGCTTTACTTTTTCCGATGGTGGTATTGTTGTTGCACAAGCGCCTTACTTTATATTTTTAAAGGATACTGATGGCGATGATAAGGCGAATATAAAAGATACCATTTTATCAGGATGGGGCATTTCAGATACACATGCAGGCCCATCTAATTTGAGATATGGACTTGACAATAAATTATGGGGTACCGTTGGGTATTCTGGATTTGTTAATGCCAAAGGAAAAGATACTACAGAATTCAGCATGGGTATTTATAGTTTCAAGCCGACTACTAAAAAAGTAAATGACATTGAATTTTTAGGAGGAACTACCAATAACACCTGGGGGCTTGGATTTACCGAGGAATTTGACGTATTTGCATCCACTGCAAATAATACCCATAGTGTATTTTTTGGTGTTCCAAAGCGCGTATTAAAAAACGGTTATGCTGAAAAATTAGGTACGGAAAAAATTGATGCCCATTACGCAATGCATGTGGTAACTAAAAATTTAAGACAGGTGGATGTATTTGGAGGATTTACTGCAGCTGCTGGACAAAGTATTTATACGGCCAGAAATTATCCTTCAGAATTTTGGAATAAAGTAGCATTGGTTTGTGAACCCACCGGAAGATTAATTCATAAAAATTTTATTGAACAAGTTGGATCTGGGTTTAAAGAAAAAGGCGATGGTTGGAATTTAGTAGCAAGCGCTGATGAATGGTTTGGTCCAATACAATCCGAAGTTGGTCCTGATGGTAATGTTTGGATTACTGATTGGTATGACTTTATTATCCAACACAATCCTACCCCAAAGGGTTTTGATAATGGCAAAGGGAATGCGCATATTAATCCATTGCGTGATCATGAACGTGGCCGTATTTATCGTTTGGTTTATAAGGATGGCGCTGTGAATGCCCCCATTAGTTTAGATAAAAATGACAAGTCAGGATTATTAAAAGCATTACGTAACAATAATATGTTTTGGAGAACTACTGCACAGCGTTTATTGGTTGAAAATAAAGACCTATCTGTTGCGCCTGATTTAATTAATATTATCAATACGAGTAATGTGGACGCCGCTGGCGTGAATGCTCCTGCGATTCACGCTTTATGGACTTTACATGGTTTAGGTTTATTGAAAAATAATGCAAATGCCATTGCCGCTGCAACAAAAGCATTAAGCAACAATTCTGGCGGTGTGCGTAAGGCTGCGGTAGAAGTGCTTAAAGAAACACCTACTGCATTAAAAGCATACCAAAATGCAAAAGTATTTGAGGACATTGATTACAGAGTTCGCCTTGCTGCTGTTATTGCCATTGCTGACATGAAGCCATCTACCGAAGCATATACCATTTTAAATAAAATGTTATTGGTTAAAGATAATACAGATGATAAATGGATCAATCTTGCATTAAGATCAGCAAGAGGGGCACATATAAAAATGAGCAAAGAAAAAAATGCGGTAGCCACGATCATTGACCAAACCATTAATATTTCAGTGATTAAAAATCAAATGAAATATGACTTAAACGAATTCACTGTAAAAGCAGGCAGTACCATAAAAATTAATTTCATCAATGTGGACTACATGCAACACAACTTATTAATATTAAGACCAGGTTCAAAAGAAAGAGTGGGCGCAGCCGCTGATAAAATTGCCATG
>DOMR01000061.1:1740-3187 GCA_003509845.1 Chitinophagaceae bacterium
TTACGTTCCTAAAATGTATGAAGTACTTCACGCTACCCCATTAGTGAATCCACAAAAAACATTTTCAATGACCATTAATGTGCCTGACAATGTTGGCGACTACCCTTATATATGTTCCTTCCCAGGTCACTGGAGAATTATGAATGGGGTAATGAAAGTAATTGCAAAATAAATTAACTATGAAAAAAATAAATATTGCTATTGTTGGCTTAGGATTTGGTGCAGAATTTATTCCTATTTATCAAAAACATCCACTCGCAAACATGTATGCCATTTGTCAAAGAGACGAAGCTAAATTAAATGCGATTGGAGATGCTTTTAATATTGAAAAAAGATATTCCAACTTTGATGAATTATTAAAGGATGCAAATGTGGATGCAGTTCACATTAATACACCCATTCAAAGTCATGCGGAACAAACCATCAAGGCATTAAATGCTGGAAAGCATGTTGCTTGTACGGTCCCAATGGCAACAACGGTGGAAGAATGTCGCTTGATTTGCGAAGCAGTTCAAAAAAGTGGCAAAACTTATATGATGATGGAGACGGTTGTGTATAGTCGCGAGTATCTTTTTGTAAAAGAAATGTTCGACAAGGGTGAATTAGGAAAAATTCAATTTGTAAGGGCCTCTCACCAACAAGAAATGGCAGGATGGCCAGGGTATTGGGAAGGCTTGCCTCCTATGCATTACGCAACCCACTGTGTAGGTCCAATTGTTGGCTTGATTGGCAAGGAAGCAAGTCATGTTTCCTGTGTAGGTTCTGGAAGAATTGATGATAATTTAATTCCAAAATACAACTCACCTTATGCGGTTGAAAGTTGTCATATTCAGTTTAGGGATTCAGATGTGGCTGGTGAAGTAACCCGTTCCTTATTTAATACAGCCAGACAATACAGAGAAAGCTTTGATGTTTATGGTTCTAAGAAAAGCTTTGAATGGTCGCAAGTAGAGCATGAACAACCAATCATACATACTGGCGAAACCCCTTCGAGAGTAACCGTACCTGATTATGCCCATTTATTGCCAAAGGAAATACAATCTTTCACTTTGCAAGGTGTTTATGATTCAGAAAGTAACCAACACTTATCTTTCATTCAAGGATCAGGTCATGGTGGATCACACCCGCATTTGGTGAATGAGTTTTTGAATGCCTTAAATGAAAATAGATCCCCTTTCCCAAATGCGAAACAATCTGCGAACATCACCTGTGTTGGAATTTTAGCACATGAATCCGCATTACAGGGAGGCATAAAATTAGATATGCCAGAATTTACGTTCAATTAACTGATGAATGCTAGATATAAAGCTAACATAAATCATATTTTTAGGGAATATTAGCTTTTATTTTTGTGTTGATATTATTTTTATCAACACAAAACATGAATCATGAAAATAGATTTAACAAAATACCATTTCTTTTCAAAAGTAGCCATTTATACGCTCGG
>DOMR01000230.1:0-6174 GCA_003509845.1 Chitinophagaceae bacterium
CATAAAATCTTTTATTAAAGTAGTGTCGAAAAAATTATAAAAATAAATCGTAAAATAATTTAGCCCCAGGTACAACGGAGTAATGTGCTAAATCGGTAATGCCTTCCGCGGCCAATACGTCTTCATCAATAAATGTCTTTCCTGTGTATTGTAATTTTTCTTTGCTTAAAATAAACAAAGCCGCATCCGCAATAATAGCGGGCGTTCGGCTCATGTTCGCTAACATTTCCCCGCCCAATAAATTACGCACTGCAGCGGTATCAATCGTGGTGCGCGGCCATAATGAATTACATGCAATTTGATCCTCTTTAAATTCTTCTGCCCAACCCAAGGTTAACATACTCATATCATATTTTGATAAAGTATAAGCCACATGGGGTCCCAACCATTTTGGTGCCAAGTTTATCGGAGGAGATAAGGTTAAAATATGTGCATGTGATGATTTTTTTAAATAAGGGAGTGCATGTTGTACGACTAAAAAAGTACCGCGTACATTAATGCTGTGCATTAAATCAAATCTTTTGCTCGGTGTATTTTCGGTATCTGTTAATTGAATCGCACTGGCATTATTAATAACAATATCAATACCTCCAAATTTTTCAACGGTTTGTTTGATTGCTTCGGCAATTTGTGCTTCATCACGAATATCCACTTGCACTGCCAAAGCCTTTACTCCAAGGGCTTCCACCTCAGCTGCGGCTGAAAAAATGGTGCCACCCAATCGTGGATCTTCCTGTACCGACTTTGCAGCAATCACAATATTTGCGCCTGCACCTGCTAATTTTAATGCCATTGCTTTACCAATGCCTCTGCTACCACCAGTAATAAAAACTGTTTTTCCTTGTAATGACATAATAAGTTATTTTAAAAATTCAATGATTACTTTTTCTGTTTCCGCGCAAGCCACTTCCAACACCTCATTTTTAATAATGGTATTAAATTCATGACTAAAGCTAATTTCATATTCGGCTTTATCTAAACGCATTTGGATACTCTCTGGCGTTTCGGTTTTTCTATGTTCTAATCTTTCTTTTAATACTGCAATGGAAGGCGGCTGAATAAATATAGATAAACTGCTACCGCCTAATTGTTTTTGCACATGAATCGCGCCCTTCACATCAATATCTAAAATAGGTGTTTTCCCAAGTGCCCAAATTCTTGTTAACTCCGATTTCAGCGTGCCATAATAAACATCTTTATATACCATCTCGTGTTCCAAAAATTCATTTTGCGCAATCAACCCTTCAAATTTAGCTAAGCTGATAAAATGGTATTCAACCCCATCTGTTTCCCCACCCCTTGGCGCGCGGGTAGTGGCAGACACCGAAAAAGATAAATTAGGAAAGCGCCTCAATAAAAATTGGGCAATGGAAGTTTTTCCAGCCCCCGAAGGTGCAGTTAAAATTATTACTTTTTGAGATGGTGCTGACATCCGAACTCGGTTTAAATTGGCTTAATTGAACTTGTCTAAATTACAGAAATACCGCCTAAATAAATTAAATATTCTTCCGATTATGAAACTGTATTTATGCCGTATATTTAAAGTATAAAATTAATTATATAAACAATAGCATCATGCAAAAACAAATTTTCACCGCATTGTTACTTGTAACAACGCTTTTTGTGACAGCGCAAAGGCCAACGATGGAACCACCTACTGCTGCAGCGCCTAAGGCTGCTGAAAAAGACCAATACCCTGCATTTAAAAGAGAAATTAATTTAGAGCAAAAAACCGAAACCAAGGGGGAGGTTACCATTAAAGGTCAAAAAGTACCCTACAAAGTAACTGCCACTACACAACCTGTTTGGGACGAGGATGGCAAAGCGATTGCCGCATTATTTTATGTATACTACGAACGCACGGATGTAACCAATAAGGAAACAAGACCCTTGGTCATTTCCTTTAATGGGGGACCTGGTACTGCAAGTGTTTGGATGCACTTGGGATATACTGGACCCAAAAAATTAAAAATAGATGACGAAGGTTATCCAGTGCAACCTTATGGATTTGAGGACAACCCACAATCCTTAATTGATGTTGCGGATATTGTATTTATTGATCCAGTGAATACAGGATTTTCTCGTATCTTAGATAAGTCCGTTCCTACTTCTAAATTTTTTGGCGTTAATGCAGATATTAAATATTTAGCGGATTGGATTAATGCATTTGTTGCGCGTCAAAAAAGATGGGCATCTCCTAAATTTTTAATTGGAGAAAGTTATGGAACCACGCGCGTTTCAGGATTGTCATTGGAATTACAAAACAGACATTGGATGTATTTGAATGGCGTGATTTTAGTTTCACCGACTGATTTAGGTATTGATCGTGATAGAGTATCAGATGCTGCATTACGCATTCCTTACATGGCAGCAACTGCATGGCACCATAAAAAATTAGCCACTGAATTTCAATCCAAGGACTTAACTAAATTTTTACCTGAAGTAGAATCCTTTACCATCAATGAATTGATGCCTGCCATTGCACAAGGTGGTGCATTGTCTATGGAGAAAAGAAAAGACATGGTTAAAAAAGTTTCAAAATATATTGGCTTAAATGAAACGGTCGTTGCACAACAAAGTTTAGAAATTCCATATAATTATTTCTGGAAAGAACTTTTACGTGATCAAGGTAAAACCATTGGCCGCTTGGATTCACGTTATATTGGCATCGACAGAATTGATGCTGGTGAAAAATCAGATTACAATTCTGAACTTACTTCATGGGAACATTCTTTTACGCCAGCGATTAATATGTACTTAAGAGATGAGTTGGGATATAAAACAGATTTAAATTATTTTATTTTTGGTTCAACTTATCCATGGGATAACACGAATAATAAAACGGGTGATAATTTACGTCAAGCCATGATGCAAAATCCGTATTTGAATTTATTGGTGCAATCAGGATATTATGATGGCGCTTGTGATTATTTTAATGCAAAATATAATATGTGGCAAATGGATCCTGCAGGAAAAATTCAAGATCGTATGTTCTGGGAAGGATACAAAAGCGGACACATGATGTATTTGCGTAAGGAAGATTTAGCAACAAGCAATGATCACTTAAGAAGCTTCATTAAAAAAAGTATACCGCCTCCAGGTACACCTGCTATATTTAAATAAATACTTTAGAACTATTTTAAAGTCAAAGGGTCCCGATGCATCGGGACCCTTTTTTTGTATATAATTTATTGAAATACAATACCTAAGTAATATTTTGTTATAACACAGAAAGTTATAACTTTATACAAATTTACACCATGGAAGATCGTCCACTTTATACCACCACCGTTCGAAAAATTGGCAACTCTAATGGCGTGTTGTTAAGCAAAGCAGTTTTAAAAAAATTGAAGATAGAAAACGGACAAGCCATTGAATTTATTTTGAATGAGGACAATACATTGGTATTAAAACCGGTGAAAAAAATAATCAAACCAAAACGAAATAAATTAAATCTTTCATTGGCCACTTGGGATAAACAATTCAAGCAAGCGATTCAAAATAAGGAAGTTCCTGAAACAGATGTGTTCGAAGGCTTGACAAATAAATTTGATGAAAATGAGTGGTAAAAATTATTTGCAATTTGATGTTTGGTTAATTGATTTAGATCCAACCAAAGGAAGTGAGGTTCAAAAATCAAGACCCTGTGTAATTGTATCGCCGAATGGCATGAACAATAATTTAAATACGGTAATCATTGCACCCTTATCTCATTCCAATAAAAATTATCCATCTCGTATACCTTCTTTATTTAAAAAAGATCCTGGACAAATAATGTTAGATCAAATAAGATGTGTTGATAAATTACGACTTACTAAAAAGATGGGTAGCATTGATGACAACACTTCTAGCGATGTGTTGAAATTATTAAGAACGATGTTTTCTTAATATCTCTTTTTAAAATTGCGATTGTTGTTATTGCGTCCACCACTATTACCACCGCTTCCGCCAGGACCACTAGGTCCGCGACCACCGCGATTATTATTATTGCGGTTATTTTGCCAACGGCCACCCGCAGGACGGTAATCCTCACTAAAGTTTTGATTACGATGTTTAATATAAGGAGTGTTGCTAAATTCTAATTCACCGCCAGTAATTGCATTCAACTCACTACGAATCGCATCATCCTGCACTAATTCTTTATGCCAGTTACTGTATGCTAATTTCATATAATGCGCAATCGCATGGGCAAAGCCGGCTTTCTTTTCTTGGTCTGTTTCAGCCATTGCTTTATCAATCACCAATTCTAAGTTTTTACCCAAATGCGCATATCTAATTTTACGCTTAGGGTAAGGCAAAGGATCGGGTTTTTGCTTATAGGTTTCCTTCGTAGGAATTGGATAAGGACTCTCTACATCCAATTGAAAATTGCTCATAAAAAATAGGTGATCCCATAATTTATGTCTGTAGTCCTCGATATTTTTAAGCTGGGGGTTTAAAAAACCCATTAACTCCACTACGATATGGGCCTGCTCCTTCCTTTTGTCGCGGTCCTCAATGGTCATAAGATGATCAACCATCCTTTGAACGTGACGGCCGTATTCTCTCATCCCCATTATGCTTCTTGCTGTATTGTACTCCATGTAAATTAACTTCGTCTGACAACAAATGTAAGGCTTTTTAGGGTAATTTTCCCCAACATCAAAAGGGATAGTTAGCCTTAACATCGGGCGTTTTCGCGCCTTCTTCTTATCTTCGTACCACTATGGAGCAATTGTTACAACAAATAGAAGACATTAAAAAGGAAATAGCGGCAGCGACAGGTGCTACTTCTGCTGAGGTGGAAGCTTTCCGTATTAAATACTTGGGAACCAAAGGTTTGGTGAAACAAATTATGGGGGAGATGAAAAATGTGCCCAATGAACAAAAAAAAGAATTCGGACAAATCTTAAATGCTTTTAAAATCGCAGCCGAAGAAAAATTAGAAATATTATTAGCAGGTTTAGGCGAAGCAGATGACAATAGTGCAAGTATCGATATGAGTTTGCCAGGCGATGAAATAACAGTGGGCACCAGACATCCTTTAAATTTAGTGCGCAATCAAATGGTTTCTATTTTTAAAAGATTAGGATTTGCTGTTGCAGAAGGTCCAGAGATTGAAGATGATTGGCACAATTTTGGTGCCATGAATTTACCAGCAGATCATCCAGCGCGTGATATGCAGGATACCTTTTATGTGAAGGAAGCGACAGATGAAAGTGCTGCATGGTTATTGCGTACACATACCAGTAGTGTTCAAGCGCGCGTGATGGAAACTCAAAAGCCACCAATTCGTGTAATTTGTCCAGGCCGTGTTTATCGCAATGAAACAATATCAGCGCGCGCGCATTGTTTTTTTCATCAAGTAGAAGGATTGTATATTGATGAAAATGTAAGCTTTGCCGATTTAAAACAAACCCTATATTTTTTCGTACAAGAAATGTTTGGTAAGGATGTGAAAGTAAGATTCCGTCCAAGTTATTTTCCGTTTACGGAACCAAGTGCGGAGATGGATATTAGTTGCCAAATTTGTAGTGGTAAAGGATGTAATATTTGTAAGCACACCGGATGGGTTGAAATTTTAGGAAGCGGAATGGTACATCCCAATGTGTTAAAAAACTTTGACATTGATCCTGAAAAGTATACGGGCTTTGCCTTTGGTATGGGCGTTGAAAGAATTGCTCAATTAAAATACCAGGTAAACGATTTGCGTTTGTATTCACAAAATGACTTACGCTTTTTGCAACAGTTCAAGAGCGTTTAGCAAAATAAAATAAATTTATTATTAAGCTATTTGAGCTTGTTTATAGGGCTTTAGCTTAATATTTTCCCAATTGCTTTCTGCTTCCCTGAGGTCATAAGTAGCCTGCATTCTTACCCAAAGCGCAGCGTTTCCACCAAATACTTTTGCTATTCTTAAGGCCATCATCGGACTCATGCCCGCTTTTTCATTTACTAAGTTGGATATGGCAGGACGCGTAACGCCTAGCATTTCAGCTACCTCGGTAATTGTTAATCCGTAGGCATTAATTATTTCTTCTCTAAATAATTCACCAGGATGTGTATTATGTTTAATTTTTCTGTTCATTGTTTTTTATTAATGATAATCAAGATAATCAACGTCTATAATATTTTTTCCATCAAATTTGAAAATAATTCTCCAATTTTCTTTTACAGTAATACTCCAAAATCCAA
>DOMR01000230.1:6249-10320 GCA_003509845.1 Chitinophagaceae bacterium
TGGTATTTCGTTGGCATCATTCAAAGTGTCTAATATGAGTCGAATTTTATTTTTTTGATCGGAGGGCAGCTTTCCGCTTAACCCCTTTGTCCAAAATTCCTTCAAACCTTTGTGCTTGATAATGACGATCATATAGTGTAAAGTTACACTTTACATTTGTATCAATAAAATAAATATTATGCCACCAAATGGCTATATTTGTTTTAGTATTTAATCTATGTTACATAACACCAAGGGTATTGTATTACGTGTCACCAAATATGGGGATACAAGCATCATCATGACTGCTTATACAGAACTTTTTGGCTTACAACAATACATCGTCAAAGGCGCTAGGGTAACTAGTAAAAAGGGTGCCAACAAGGGTGTATTTTATCAACCCGCTGCCATATTACAAATGGAAGTGTATCACACCCCCATGAAAGCAATGCAAATGGTGAAGGAAGTGAGTTGGGATTATGTATATCAAACTGTGTATTCTGATGTGCTCCGAAATGCAGTTGCACTATATATTGTTGAAGTATTGCAACAAACCATGCAGCCGGAACCGCATCCTGAAATGTTTTATTTAATTGAGGATACGTTTAAACAACTCGACAAAGGTGGTGCAGGTTTGGTGAGCAATTTGCCTATTTATTTTTTAATACATTTAAGTCAAACCATGGGATTTGGTTTGCAAGGAAAGTACAGCGACGAAACGCCCATATTAGATATTAAGGAAGGGGAGTTTGTATCCAAGCCACCAGCGCATCCTTATTATTTGGAAGCACAAACCGCACAGGTAGCATCTACTTTTTTAGCGGTACAATTTTATAATGATTTAGAGACCATCTCCTTAAGCGGCGCACAAAGAAAAAAAATATTGGAACTATTCCAGTTGTCGCTCAGCTGGCATTATAAAAAATTCAGTGAAATTAAATCGCTGCCTATTTTGCAATCCATCTTGCATTAGTATTACTGACCCAAATAAATAGTATAATAAATATTACAAGTAAGCGTATACAATTAAGTAATAATGACGCTTGTACTATTAAGTATTACCGCACTTTAATTCACAATCACTTCATCCGTGAATAAAAATTGTCTTCGCGAATTATCAGCTTGCACGCGAATATACCTAGTCGATGTATTTGTAAAGCTGGATTCAAAAGTTTTAAATGAAAGTTTTCGCTCCGTATCAGGGATATTATTTTCAATTTTAATTGGTGTGCTAAAATTAATACCATCATCGGAGAATGAATAGGATACCGACTTAGGCATATACACACCTGCCCCCACATATTGCATAAATCGAAGCCCAATTTTATTTAAGGGAGTAATACTATCCATATCTACCACCACATCAAAATCAATTAAATAGCCCAACCATTGTTTATCCGAATAGGTAATACTACCAATGATACCATTGGTTAGCGTGGATTCAGTTTGTGCAGGATAGCTTTTATCCCAAAGGGTATTGAACTTTACTTTTTTGCCAATGGCTTTATGGTAATTGGAAAAATAAGTAGTGGGCTCATGAACCACGCCATCATTGGTGATGACGGAAGCTTTAATCGTTACTTCGCCACCTACATAAAAGGGCTGTTCATATTTTAATGAATTGATGGAAGGTGTTGATCCATCAATGGTATATCTAATATTGGCATTAAAAATTTCAGAAGTAAAACTTATTTTATTTTTTTGTTCATTCATGTCAGGTGCCGAAAAAACTTCAACAATCGTGGAAGGTCGGTAGTAGTTGACATTTAATTTTTGCAATAATAAATAATGACTTTGTAAGCGACTACTAAAATTGTCAAAGTTTTTATTTTCAACAGGGGTCCATCCAACCTCACTTAAAGCAATGGCCCTTGGAAATGACATGTATTCAAGATGCGTGGTGCTAGGAATATATTCTGACCATAATTGCCCCTGTGTGCCTTTGATATATTTTTGTTTGTCAAGGGCAAGCACTGCTGGTATTGGATTGTAATTGTACACGCGTTTCATTGGCAAGTAACCACCAATGGCTTCGGGTTGCGAGGAAGGAATATTTTGATAAGCATCAAAATAGGTTTCCCCACCCGGTGTCATGATTACATCATGATTTTCATTGGCCGCTTGAATACCTCCTTTTTCGCCTCTCCAACTCATCACCGTTGCATTCGGACTCAAGCCCCCTTCTATAATTTCATCCCAGCCCAATAAATTTCTATTGTTTTTATTTAAAAACTTTTCAACCCGCTTCACCAAATAACTTTGTAGCTCCTCCTCATTTTTTAAGGATTCATTTTTTATTCTTTGCTGACACTTGGGACATTTTTTCCAAGCCCCCTTGCCCGCTTCGTCGCCACCAATATGTATGTATTTGGAAGGGAAGATGGCCATTACTTCAGTCAATACTTTTTCAATAAATTCAAAACTCGCTTCATTTCCTGCACAAAACACATCATTCACATAAGGCTTACCAGAACAAGAAAGTTCAGGGTAAGCAGCTAATACTTCCTCAGAATGTCCTGGCATTTCAATTTCTGGAATCACCGTTATACCGCGTGCACTTGCATAGGCCACAATATCCTTGGCTTGGACCTGTGTGTAATAACCACCATAGGCGTTGGGGTCCCCTTCCGATAAATACTTTCGTTCATTATTCCACCAACTTTTCCAATCGTTATGTGTTCGGAATGCAGCCATCGAAGTTAATTTAGGATAGCTATTTATTTGTAATCGCCAGCCGGGCCCGTCGGTTAAATGCCAATGAAAAGTATTGAACTTATATAAAGCCATGATGTCCAAATACTTTTTAATAAAACTAATTGGATAAAAATTTCTTGACACATCCATATGCATACCACGGTATTCAAATCTTGGACTATCTATAATGGTACCACAAGGAATTTGCTGTGCATTTTTTTGTAACAATTGAATTTGCACTAAAGTGTTTGTGGCTAATAAAGCCCCTTGAATATTTTTTGCTTTAACTACTATTGCATTAGGAGCTATAGTAATGGTATAACCTTCTTTTGCAATTTTATCCGCACTACCTGCAAGTATATATTTTATTGTAGTTCCTTGTTTATTAGCTGCAAAATTGTAATTGCTTAATTGGCTTTGCAATAGTTGTTTTGCATGCAGGAGTGAAGCAGGTGTTTCAATAATGGTGTTACGATAAAAAATAAACTCACCTGGGGCTTCTTTTACAGATACCGGCTTTGGAATAATATTCGTTAAGGAAGTTGTCGTTGGACTTATAATGACGCTTGCAGTTTGTTTGGTTGCACTTGTAGATTGCGCAAGAGCCTGTTGGAATAACAGCACCATTAAAAAAAGTACAGCTACTAAAACGCTACCTATTTTTTTCATCGTATAAAATATTTAATAAAAAATTTAAAATTCTTTTTCAGCCATATCACTCACAGGAAGAATTATTTTTCTATTGCGTTTTGACATGTTAAAGCTTAATGAAAATTGGATTTGGTCTGTTTCGTAAATATAATTAGTCGTGGTATAAAAATTAGATCCTCGAGTCGTAATTCTTTGTCTGTTAGCAGTTTTAGATCCCATGTCGATATTAAGCCATTGCATTTGAAAGGACCATCGTTGGTCTATGCTGGTTTTTTTAAGTGACAAATGAGGAGTAAAAAAAGCACCGTCTTCCCCTTGTGCAGTAATTCTGTTTGATAAATAATTGATAGATAGCTGAAGGGCAAGTCCCTTTTGAATTTTAAAACTTTGCGTACTATTTAGGCTATATATAGTACTAGCGTTACTAACATTAACCGCCCCATCAAATAGGGTTCCTTCAATTTTATAACGATACACATTTCCACTCATCACGGATTGCCAATTAGGCGTAATGGCATTGGTTACATTCAGCTCCATCCCAATTTGTAATGCCTTAGAGGCATTGGTAAATACCCTATTTAATATGGTGTCATTAAATACTTTATTTACCCGTTGTATTGGATTTTTGATGTCTTGACGATATATCGTAAAATTTAAGTTGCCTTTCTGCCAACTTTTTTCAAGTCCTAATTCTAATGCCCCAGTAAGTTCGGGAAGTAAGTTTGGATCCCCTTGTTCGAGTGTTTC
>DOMR01000053.1:0-3608 GCA_003509845.1 Chitinophagaceae bacterium
GATCGCATATTTTGTTTGCGCATTTATTGAAAATGACGTCAAAATGGCGATGGCAAAAATAAAAAAAACTTTATTGAATTGCATAAGCTATAATTTAAATAACAAAATGAAAAATTACTTTACTATTTTACCTATTTACTATTCTGGTTCAAACCCTAACATAAAGGTAAACCTTCCAGCATCTTTTAATGAGTTGGTGCCATTTAATCGATCTAAACCAATACCATAATCAAATCCCAATAGTCCAAACATGGGAAGATAAAAACGCATACCCAACCCCACAGAACGACGCAACTTAAACGGATTATATTCCTTCATGCTATACCACCCATTCGCTGCTTCAAAAAAGCCCAAAGCAAAAATAGTACTACTAGCAGCCAAACTTAATGGGTATCTAATTTCAACTGCATATTTATTAAAAATGGTAAACTGTTGGCGAGATTGTTGTTGGTCAGGGTTCACTTTAGGATTGGATGATTCATACACAGGATAACCTCTATGTGCAATAATATCATAGCCTAATAATGCAAATTGGTTAGTTAATCCTGCATCCCCTACTTGGAATCTTTCAAATGGAGAAATCCCAAGACTTGAATTATAACGGCCTAGGAAACCATACTTAGCAGCAAAGCGTAATACAAATTGTTTGTTGTGTTCCTCCCCGGCTGGTTTACCTAATGGTACAAACCACTCCCCATTAAAACGCCACTTATGGTATTCTAATAATTGATACGGGTTATCTCTTTTTCCAAAGTTGGGATCAAATAAAGAAAAAGGGGGTGTTAATTGTGCACTCAATAAAAAAGTAGACCCTGTTCTTGGAAAGGTAGGTTGATCAATGGAGGTTCTTTGTAGAGCAACCCTAAAGTTGACGTTGTTTACATTACCATTGGAAAAATTAGGTAAATTAATCGGATCAATTGGGTAATCTTTTAAAGTATAGCGCGTATAGTTTATGCCGGTGCTTAAAGAGAAATAATCATCGGGCCATTGTAACTGACGCCCAAAGGAAACAGTAGCACCTGTGGTAGAAATATAACGCGCATCCGCTGCATTTGGATTATACATTCCCGTTTGCAAATCAAAAGTTTGACCATACTTCGTATTATAAACACTTACTGTTAAAGTATTTCTTTTGATGCCCCCAAACCAAGGTTCCGTAAATGAAAAATTCGTTGAACGGAAGGCCTTACCATTACTTTGAATACGCAAACTCAACTTTTGTCCATCACCCATGGGTAATGGATCCCAAGCCGATTTTTTAAAAAAGTTTTTAGAAGAGAAATTATTAAAGGTAATACCTAAAGTTCCAGTAAGCCCAATAAAGCCTCCCCATCCAGCACTTAATTCTAATTGATCACTTGATTTTTCTTCCACACTATAATTAATATCCACCG
Source organism: Chitinophagaceae bacterium (assembly GCA_003509845.1). Classification (GTDB taxonomy): domain Bacteria; phylum Bacteroidota; class Bacteroidia; order Chitinophagales; family Chitinophagaceae; genus Sediminibacterium. The sequence goes on from DOMR01000053.1 coordinate 1,398, forward strand.
TTCCGTCTTCTGGATTTGGAACAGGATCAATTTTGATTTTTTCTTGATCGAAATAATTTAATTGTGAAATTTCTCTTTGTGAACGAATCAATAAGGTACGACTAAATTTATCACCTGGGATAGTTCTAATTTCACGACGAATTACGAAGTCTTTTGTTTTTTCATTACCCGCAATACGAATTGTTTTGATGGTCGCTTGCGGCCCTTCTCGCATTCTAATTTCAAAATCGATGGTATCATTATAAACAGCAGTTTCAATGGGATCAACATTAAAAAACAAATAACCATCATCTTGGTATAAGCCGCTAATATCTCCGCCTTCCGCTGTTTGTGTTTTACCTAATTTATTGTATAATATTTCTCGATTATAAATTTCCCCTTTTTTTATATTTAATATACTAGTCAATAAAGAGTCCGGATATTTGGTGTTTCCTCTCCAAGTAATATTTCCAAAAAAATACTTGCGTCCTTCCTTTAATTGAATATCAATATTTAAATTGCCTACCGCATTATGATAGAGGGTATCCTTTTCAATAACAGCGTCACGAAACCCTAATGAGTTGTAATAGTTCAATAAATTATCACGACTCTCCTCAAATTTTTTCTCGCTATATTTTGAAGAGGACAATTTAAAACGCACATAAGGATTTAAAATTTTTCTAGTTTTAGTAAAAGTTAAATAACCTTTTTCGGATAAGTATTGTTCAAAAGTATACGGTGTTGTTTTTACAATCACCGGCTTGTCGTAGACAGGGAAAAGGGTCATTCTAGATTTTTCATGCACTTCTTTTAAACTTTTCTTCAGTTTAACTTCGTCCACTAAGTTGCCCCCAAAATTGATATTATTAATACGCACTTTAGGACCACGATCCACTTTAAAATCCAACAACAAACTATTTTTTTTAGTTGCATCCTTTTTTTCTATGATCGTCACTTTTGCATCCTGAAAACCCTTATCTGCAAAAAACTTTTTTATCCCTTCTACTGCAGTGATTTTCATATTTTCAGTAATCACACGATTCGGGGTTAACCCAGTTTTGCCAGACAATTCATCGGTTTCTGACTTTTTAACACCTAAAAAATTAAACTTAGATAACCTTGGTCTTTCAACTACGTCAATTTCAACATCAATTTCATTATTCACCAGGTCAGATATATAAATACTTACATCACTAAAGTAGTTTTGATCCATTAATTTACGAATCGCTTTGGCAAAATTATCACCCCCAGGAATTGCTACCTCATCTCCAATATTCAAGGTAGAAAGGGACAATAATAAGTTCTCATCAAAATTTTCATTCCCCACCACTTTAATGTCCCGAATTTTGTATTTAGCAGGCGCTTTTTGATTAAAAATATTGATGAGTTTAACATTAATCTGTGAAACTGAATCCTTCACGGGTGCCACCTGGGCAAAAGAAGTCGAGGATAAAAAAAGAACCAATAAAGATCCTATATAAAATGGAAAATATTTCTGCATCTGCAAAGGGGCTACATTTATAATTTTAAAAGTGTCGCAAATTACTCGTAATATTTCAAAGTCTTTGTTAAAACCTCAAAATAGTTATATTAATTTTTTTAATCATTTGTTTGTACCTGCAGACTGGTTTTCCCAAATCTGCGCTCCCTAGATTGAAAATCGAGGATGGCTTCAATCAAATCTTTCTTGCGAAAATCGGGCCAACGGGTCTCCGTAAAGTACAATTCAGCGTAAGCTAACTGGTATAATAAAAAGTTGCTAATTCGGTATTCGCCACTGGTACGAATCATGAGCTCTGGGTCCGGAAACGCACTGGTAGAAAGGGCTGCCTCCAAAGTGGCCTCCTGGATATCGTCGGGATGCATTTGACCATTTTGTACCTTTTCGGCGATGTTTTTTATCGCTTGGATAAGCTCCCACCTACTACTGTAACTAAGTGCAATTATCAGTTCTAACCCGGTATTATTAGCAGTGGTTAGGGTCGCATTTTCGAGTGCTGCTTTTGCATCATCCGGTAACAATGAAAGATTGCCAATAAAGTGCAATTTGATGTTGTTTTTATGCAAATCAGGGACTTCCTTGGCGATGGTGTCCACAAATAGACTCATTAGGCCAGCAACCTCGGCTGCTGGTCGATCCCAATTTTCAGTACTAAATGCGTACAAAGTGAGGTATTTTATGCCAATTTCAGACGCTGCTTCTACAATATTACGAACGCTTTGTACCCCATG
>DOMR01000053.1:3696-8038 GCA_003509845.1 Chitinophagaceae bacterium
ATGGCGATATGTTTCGGTAATCTATTTAAATCCAAGTTGTCCATACTGCAAAATTAATCGAATCCAAGGTTATTTTCGTTTAAACCTATTGAATAACCCGTTGCTTTTATTGGGTTTGTTTTGTGCAATCCCATAAATATTATTGAAGGAATAAGAGATACCCAATTTTGCTGTAAAAAAACGGTCATTCCCACTAGTACTGCCTTGATACCCAAATGGGGCAACCGAGGTCGAGGGGGTGGAATTACCATTTATAAAATCAAGGTTATCTGTGGTGGTATATCTGTAAGTGGCTTCGGCTAAAATATTGAATCTGCGATAAACATTAAATTTAAAACCCAAGTTCAATGGTAAAGTTAAATTCAGGGCCGATTGCTTTTGCTTGGCATTTAACAAATCATCTGTAGTAAGACTAGCAACACTGGTATTATTGTTACGTATGGTATCCAAATTATGCAAATACCCAACCCCAAAACCAAGATAGGGTGTAAACTTTTTATTGCGTGACCCTGTGATATAATTTAAAAAATAAAATTCGCCCATCACACTTGCCTCTATGGTATTGATTTGAAAATTTGCATTCCGCAAAATTGCATAAGGGTCCAAGGATAGCATGTCATGAGAAGCCAATTTTTGCATCTCCACATTCAATCTTACACCCACATAACTATTTAATTGTTTTTTTGCAAACACACCATAATTTCTGTAGTACACTTGCACATCTGGTGCAATATCCCCTTGATAGGAAGCCAATCCCATGAGTAAGCCCACTTCTCCTTTGTTCTCAGACAACTCAGTATGTTGCGCCATCACAAATTGCGAACAGCATAAAAAAACAAATAAAAATAAAACGCTTTTAAACATATGCTAACTAATTTCTTTTATCCAAGCCCCAAGTCAATTTTGTTCTTAATGTGGTTAAATAACTGTTTTCATTTAGACGTATAAAGCTAACGGAAAATAATTCTTGTTTTAAGGCTAATTCAATTGTTTTTGGAACAATCTCCTTACGCGCATCTAAAGCACAAATCAATTCTTCGGTCCTACCTTCAATTTCAAAGGAAATTACGGAAGTATTGGGAACCACAATGGAACGTACATTTAAATTATGCGGTGCCACAGGCGTAATGACAAAACTAGCAGAATCAGGAAATAAAATAGGGCCATTACAACTCATATTGTAGCCAGTGGACCCAGTGGGTGTGGATACAATGATACCATCCGCCCAATAGGAATTTAAAAACTCCCCATTCAAATAGGTATGAATTTTAATCATTGGGGAAGTATCCCTTTTATGTAACACAAACTCATTAAGTCCGTAGGGCGTTGCGCCAAAAACAGGAATATTTGCATCCAAGTGAATCAATGCACGTTTTTCAATGACATAGGTGCGATTCATTAAGGCATCCACCATCATCGATAATTCGTCTTTGGAGATAGAAGCTAGAAAACCCAATCGGCCATAATTTATACCTAAAATGGGGATGTTTGAGTCTCCCACTAATGTAACGGAGTCTAACACTGTACCATCGCCGCCCAAACTAATTAAACAATCAATATTTTCAGGTAAATCATACGCAGATGTAAATGGGATATAGGGTTCCTTCCCAACAGGGGCACAAAGTTCAAATTTTTGTAATAAGTCACGAAAAATACAAATGGCAACATCATGCTTGTGCAATTCCAACAACAATGCATTTAAAGATTGTCGCTGATCCAAATCAAATCCCCTACTATATATTGCTACTTTCATCTAAATTAAAAATTAATTCCGCCGTGTAAATATACTCCTTTGTCTCCAAGCTGATTCACACTATAGTCAATTTTTAACACAAAATCATAGATACTGATCACATCTAAACCAATACCCGCTGTCCTAATTAAGGTATTTGATAGTTTATTGGTATTTGATGGGCGATCACTATATACATACCCTAAATTGCTAAAAATGCGAATCCAAAAATCATATTTCACTTCAGGTAAAAACTTCTGAGTTAATGGATTTTTAACCGTGATGCTGCCTAAGGAATGATGAAAAGCCGTTTTGAAAATGGTCGCCGCATTCCCATCAACCACATAATATTCTAAGCCATTCATTTGCAAATTGCCATAGCCCAATAAGCGATTATCTATATAGTTATAATTGGGTAAAAATTTGACTTGTGTATTTGTTTCAAAGAAAATAAAATTATGTTTCGAAAACGAATGTGCTTTTAATTTTCTGAACTGAATAGAAGTTAATGGTGCCCCTTTGGAAAAACGTTGAAATAAAACCAACTCAGTTCCAGCACCATTGGTGGGATAAGCATTATAATCAAAAGCAATTCTAGAAAACCCTAAAGTGATATCACTATAGTTCATTACTTTTTTATGACTCGCTAAAAAATTGGGCTGTATTAAAAATCCAGAATCAGATAACTGCTCTTTACCATAGCCCAACTGTAATGAATGTCGCTCAAATAAGTTAGGACGATAAGTTAAGTTTAGATTGGCACGGTAACCTTTGCGAACGACATCATTGGTTTTCGAAAATACTTGCTTGTCCTTTTGCGTGGTATAATTAAATTCCTTTTGGTTATAGTTTTGCCAACCTCCGCCAATACCATATTTTAATTTTTTATCAAAAAAGGGCAATTGGTATTGAACGATATTTTGTTGTGTGTAACCGCCGATAAACCCAATGACCAATTTGTCGTTATTACCAGTAGCATTTTTTTGACTCAAAGTGATGCCGTAATTTACCCGATCCAAACTTCGGTTTTGCTCATTCCACCATTGATTAAAATTACGATCTATCCACTTAAAATAGGGTTTGGGTATAAAATACCATCTTTCCTTTACTTTTATTTGAATATCAACAATACTGCTATCATTTATTAATGGATATACAGGCGTTACTTTTACAAATAAAAATAAAGACGTATTAAAAAGTTGCTGTTGTGATAAGGTATTTAGAATTATTAATGAGTCTTTATTAATTTGATCCCCTACATGATAAGGTAACTCTCGTAATAAAATATAATTTTTTGTTCGATTATTTCCTTCCAGTTGAATGGTATTAATACGGACCTGCGCTTTCAAATTAGCAGAAACACATATTAAAGAAAATAAAAAAAGAAATAAAAACCTAAAAGAATTAAACATCTAAATAGTTCATTAAATGGTGGTAGTGATCTTCAATATCATTATGCATAATGGTGTTACCAAAATAATGAAGTATTTGATAATTGTACCTTTGAAGCGTGGCAATAATTACATCCGCTTCTTCCTTATTTAACTTGATCGTAATAATAAGTGCACCAGTTGCCTCGTCGAAGTTGGTATTTAACTGGGATATTTGCGCATTATTCGTTTCAACGAGCCGGCTTAATTCAGCTAGTGAATATTGATAAGGTGATACCGAAACCACAATAATGGCGCCTGGATTATCTACGCCTAAAAATTTAGCCAATAAATCATTTAAATTTTTTTGAAGTATCACGCCAGTACATTCCTGTTGCTCATTTAACACCGGTAAAAGCGACAACTCATTTTTAGAAAATAAATTCAAGGCCGCAGTGAAATGCATGGAACCTAAAATGCCTACACGCGTAAGTTGGTCGGCTAAATGGATTAATGTTTGATCGGTATCAAGATTTAAAATATCCTCTTTGTTCACTAACCCAACAAAATATTCCTCCTTTACTAATGGCAGATGCTGTATATCATAATCCTCCATGCATTGCAATGCAAAGGATACTTTATCTTCAAAATGAAGCAATGGAAAATTAGATATAGCGATGGAGGAAGCTAACATTTCGAATTATTTATTTAGGTAGCTCAGTTAAAAATTTTTCTAATATTGCATTAAATTCATCCGGTACTTCCATCATGGGCGCGTGCCCACATTTATCAATAAAGTGTAACTGACTATTTGGAATTAATTTATTAAACGCTTCACCAACCAATGGCGGTGTAACACAATCGTTTTTGCCCCATATCAATAAAGTAGGTTGTTTTATTTCATTTAACTCTGCACCTAAATTATTTCGAATAGCGCTTTTAGCCAAGGCAAGCACTTTAATTACTTTTAAACGATTACACGTAATTTCAAAAACCTCATCGACCAATTCCTTCGTGGCTACATTAGGATCATAAAACGTTTGGGCTGTTTTGTTTTTAATATACTCATAATCACCGCGTTTAGGATAAGTATCGCCCATTGCATTTTCATATAGCCCACTACTGCCAGTTAAAATAAGTGATTTAATTTTTTCTGGATGTTTTAATATATATACTAACCCTACATGTCCTCCCAGTGAATTGCCTAACAAATGAATATTTTGATACCCCCTTGCTTCAA
>DOMR01000192.1 GCA_003509845.1 Chitinophagaceae bacterium
TGAAAATTTGCATAATGCAATTTCGTTTATTACTTTATCAGAGCATGGGGTATATTTTTCAGATGGAAAGGAACAAAAATTAATTCCAACGCATATTCGCAATATATCGGATGTGAGTGGCGCAGGGGATACAGTTATTGCAGTAGCTTCATTGGTGTATGCGAGCTCAAAAAATATGTTATTAGCGGCTGAAATTTCCAATATTGCAGGCGGAATGGTTTGTGAGTTAGTAGGAACTGCCCCTATTAATAAAAAAGATTTAGCAGCGGAAGTTGTAAAGTTGTTAACCAAATAGGAAATAATTTGAAACAAGTATCAATCATGTATTCTAATAAAATTGCCATAATAGTAGCTGGTGGCACTGGTCAGCGAATGGGATCGGTGGTGCCTAAGCAATTTTTAGAAATTGAAGGGAAGTCTATATTGCTACATACCATTGATCAATTTGTAAATGCATTTGATGATATCAGCTTAGTGGTGGTGTTACCAGAAGGTTATATTGAAGAAGGAAAAAAGCTATTAAAGAATAGAACCAAAAATCCCATTCAATTTATCGCTGGTGGTGAAACCCGGTTTCAATCGGTAAAAAATGGATTAACAGCAGTGAAAGAAAAATCAATTGTATTTGTGCATGATGCAGTTAGGTGCTTATTAACGCCAGCATTAGTACAAAGATGTTATCAGCAAGCCGTTGAAAATGGTTCTGCCATCCCAGCGGTTAGTTCAACAGATACCGTGCGTATCATGGAAAACGAAAAACATCATTTGTTTGACCGTGAAAAAGTAATGCTGATACAAACGCCACAAACTTTTCAATCTGAAATTATATTAGCCGCATTTGATCAAGCATATCAGCCCAACTTTACGGACGAGGCCAATGTGGTGGAAGCGATTGGGCAACCCGTTTTTCTAGTAGATGGGGAGTTTGAAAATATCAAAATTACAAGACCCCTGGATTTGGCCATTGCAACCTATGTACTTACAAAGCGACTAGGGTAGTTGCTATTTTATACTTACTTAATACGTATTAATTTTTATTAACTACGGGTTGTTGTAGTACTTCCTTTTCGAAATTTTATAAGGATTATTCTGATTCTAAATCCTCTCTTGGCGCTAAATCGGGTGACCAATTTTCACTAATATTAGAAGTGCTTTTACCAATTTTTTCTAAAATTTGATGTGCCACTTCCATAGCTAAATAGCCATCCATTTCATTCACCACTGGTGTTTCGTCATTTAAAATCGCATGAACAAAACTACTCAGCTCCGCTTTAATCGCATTGCCTTGTTCAATTACCGGGTTGTTGATGGAAATAGTTTTAGTGCCTTGGTGGGTTTCAATATCAAAGGAGAAAGCAGCAGCTTCATCTGGTTGTTGCAACTTAATGATTTCCGTATTTTTTTCTAAAAAGTCAATACCGATATACGCATCTTTTTGGAACAATCTAATTTTTCGCATTTTTTTCATGCTAATTCTACTGCTGGTTAAATTAGCCACACAGCCATTGTTGAATTCAATACGCACGTTGGCAATATCAGGGGTGTCGGTTAATACAGCAACACCACTTGCGGAAATACTTTTTACATCGCTTTTAACAATGCTTAAAATAATATCAATATCGTGAATCATTAAATCCAATATCACACTTACTTCAGTACCTCTTGGATTAAATTGTGCTAATCGGTGTACTTCAATAAAAAGTGGATTTAAGGTCAAATCTTTTAAAGCAGTAAATGCAGGATTAAATCTTTCCACATGACCCACTTGTAATTTTACATTGGCTTCCTTCACCATGTTTACGATTGTTTTGCCTTCTTCAATCGTATTGGCCATTGGTTTTTCAACAAACACATTTTTGCCCATTTTAATCGCCATCTCACAAACCGGGAAATGCAAATGGGTAGGAGTTACTACATCAATGATGTCGCAGGCTGCAATCAATGCTTCTTCATCCATGAATCTTTTAAGACCATAGGTTTTTTCAACCTCATGTGCGTGTTCATTACTAGGGTCGAAAAAGCCAATCAGTTCTACTTCGGAAATTTCCTTCCAATTATTTAGGTGATACTTACCCAAATGCCCCACACCAAACACGCCCACTTTAAGCATAGCTTTAATTTATTAAAGGTAAAGTTACACTATAAGCCATTGAATTTGAACGCATTTAGTGGGTTGTGGAAAATTGGCAAAATGCTGTTAATTGCTGCCTAGGGAAACAGCCATTTTACAAGCGCATTTACTATCTTTAATAAATTGCACAAAAGCAGTATATGCATACAAATATTCAAGGATTATATGACATCGCCAATAAGCCCAGCCGAAAGGTGATTGGTTTAATGAGTGGCACTTCCTTGGATGGTTTGGATATTGCGTTGTGTACCATTACCGGAGCTGGGAATACAACCAAGGTTTCTCTAGATGAATTTATAACGGTGCCTTATGCACCCGATATGAAAGAAAAGTTACTAACCGTATTTTCCAAAAAAACAGTTTCCTTAGAACAATTATGTGTACTCAATCCATGGTTGGCATTGCAACATGCAAGCATGGTGAATGATGCACTTAAACAATGGGGGATGCGATCAACTGATGTTGATTTAATTGCGAGTCATGGCCAAACTATTTATCATGCACCTAAAAGCTTACATCCGAATGATGCATATGGTCCCGCTACTTTGCAAATTGGCGATGGTGATCATATAGCAGTAGCCACTGGAATTATAACGGTAAGTGACTTTAGACAAAAACATATTGCTGCAGGAGGTGAGGGAGCGCCATTGTCCTTATATGGCGATTATTTGTTGTGTGCCCATGAAACAGAAAATAGAATTCTATTAAATATTGGAGGGATCGCCAATTTTACATTATTAAGTGCTGGTGGTAGTTTATCGCAAGTGTTTTCATCTGATACCGGTCCAGGTAATACTTTAATGGATGCGTATACGCGAAAATATTTCGAAGGATTGGCTTATGATAAGGATGGCATCATTGCAAAGTCGGGAAAAATTAATGAGCCTTTATTGCAATCATTAAAAAGCGATTCATTTTTTAAGGTAGCATTCCCTAAAACCATTGGACCAGAATTATTTAATCTTGAATACATTAATCAAGCCCAAATGGCTTTAGGCGCTATGTTATCCCATGAGGATGTGCTTGCTACACTAAATATGTTTACAGCCCAAACCATCAGTGAAGCAATTAAAAAGGTAGTGGGGGATCAATTCATTTACACCATGTATGTCAGTGGTGGAGGAATGCATAATCGTTTATTAATGGAACATCTGCAACAATTGCTTCCAAGTATTACAATAAAGTCATCCATGGAAATAGGCATATCGCCTGATGCGAAGGAGGCTATTTTATTTGCGCTGCTTGGGAACGAAGCGGTTGCAGGAACGCCATTACTAGCAGGAGGAAATGCAACTAAGGTGGCGACAACCATGGGAAAAATTAGTTTCCCTAATTAATCGTACTTAATAATTTTTGTTCCCTATCTAATTAATCTCATTTTCTAAAGTAGCAGCCTCAATTGACTTTTTTACTGAGCCATAAGTTTTAAGCAACTGTTCTGCTTTTGCAGTATCGTCAATTTTTAATTCATCCATGATCATTTTTACACCACGATCAAATAATTTTTGATTGGTCAATTGCATGTTCACCATTTTATTGCCTTTAATACGACCTAGTTTTATCATCACCGAAGTGGAAATCATATTGAGTACCATTTTTTGCGCAGTACCACTTTTCATTCTTGTACTTCCAGTTACAAATTCAGGGCCAACCACAACTTCAATGGGGAAATTTGCATGTGCGGAAATGGGGCTATTTGCATTACAACTAATACTACCTGTGATAATACCTTGCGATTGACATTTTTTTAAACCGCCAATCACATAGGGCGTAGTGCCGCTTGCCGCTATACCCACTACCACATCTAAATTACTTATTTTATGTGCTTGTAAATCAAGCCAAGCTTGATCCATAGCATCTTCCGCATTTTCAACTGCATGAAACATGGCTTTTTGTCCACCTGCAATAATACCTACCACTATGTCTTCTGAAACGCCAAAAGTAGGAGGGCATTCACTTGCATCAACCATACCTAATCGGCCACTGGTACCGGCACCTATATAAAATAAACGACCACCGTTTTGTAATTTATTAGCAGCTGCATCAATCAATAAACATATTTGCGGAATTTGTTTTTCAACTTCAAAAGCAACTTTTTTATCTTCTGTGTTGATATTAGAAACTATTGCCGCTGTAGTTGATTTTTCGATATCATGATATAAAGAGGATGCTTCCGTGGTTCTATTAAAATTATTAGACATTTTTTGCTAAAGTATTTAAAGCGTTTACAAATTGGTCAAGTTCACCGGTGGTGGTATAAACATTGGGGCATATTCTACATCCAATTACATTTGCATAATCAATGGCAACTGTAAATATTTTAAACTCATTCATTAATCTAGCGGCTACATCACTTGGTTTGATACCAGCTATTCCAACATTGGCAATGCCACAACATTTTGTTTGATCTGTTGGTGTATTAATTATAATTTTTGGGTTATTGCGTACTTTACTCGTCCAGTAGTTTTGTAAATAACGCAAACGGGCTTCTTTTTTTTCTGCGCCAATCATTTCATAATAATCTATGGAATCATTAATGGTAAGGTCGGTAGCAACGGGGTGGGTGCCAATATGGTTTAAGCGTTTAATTTTATCCAATTGCTTTTCTCCATCCGCTAATAGTGGCCATAGGTTTTTAATTCTATTTTTGTTGATGTATAAAATACCAGCACCTAAAGGACTGCTCAACCACTTGTGCAAGGATGCAGCGTAATAATCACATCCTAAATCATCAATACTGTATTGGAAATGTGCAAAAGCATGCGCGCCATCCACAATCACTTGCACCCCTTTTGCATGCGCCATGGCGCATATTTTTTTAATAGGTAAAATATGACCTGTAATATTAATCATATGACTTACCATCATCAATTTAGTTTTGGAAGTGATGGCTTTTTCATAAATAGCAACAATCTCTTCATCATTCGCAGGATGGTTCGGAATAGATACTTTTACATTTACAATTCCATATCTATTTTTTACTTGCTCAAACATATCCAACATGGAACCATAATCTTGTATGGCCATCACCGCTTCGTCCCCTTTTTGCCAATCAAATCCGCTTACGACTAAGTCAATGGATTCAGTTGTATTTCGAGTAATGATCATTTCTTCAGCACTGCAACCCCCTAGTTTTGCTAAACGTGCGGCTACTTTATCTTTATTATCCCATTGCACTGTTCTCATATAATAGGAACCCTGGTAATTCACCATTCTAATATGTTCAATATATTTATCTAAAATAGGTTGGGGTAAAAAATTATAATAGCCATTTTCTAAATTGATATAGTCGGGCTTTAATAAATATTGATTTCTGATGCTGAGCCAAAAATCCTCCACCATGGCCAATTCCTTTGCAGGTAAAGAAGCGGTTTTCTTAAATGTATTTGCTAATCCTGTTAGGCCAATTGGTGCTGCAAGGGTCGTTAATAAAACATCTTTAATAAACTGTCGCTTTTTCATTGGTAAAATTTTAATTCTAGTTTACGTCGATCGGGTTTCTTGATTAAGGAAGGCGGGGGTATTACAAAAATACGTTTATATGACAATTTTGTCACCCAATTTGCTATATAAATTTAGTTAATATGACACATTCTGCATGGAGTGGTTGCACGAATGGCTTGTATTTTCGACTGCTAGTCAGTCACTTATCTATTATTTGATTAAAATTGAAATACGGCTGGCCATTCACGTAATTACTAGCCTAAAATGGGATGTTTTTATTAAATTAGTACTATTATATCATTATAAAATTTGCCGAATGAAAAAAATACTTTTTAGTGTATTGATCTTTGTTTTTTCAATACCCATGATCTCTTTTTCGCAAGAAGTGGTTGATGCATCTGTTATGCAAAAAATTAGAGCAGAAGGATTAACGCGATCAAAAGTGATGGATATCGCTTTTAATTTAACCGATAAAAATGGTAGTCGTTTAACTAATTCTGAAGGGTATATGCGCGCAGCCAACTATGCCAAAGAAACTTTAGGTGGATGGGGAATGGCAAATGCAGTCATTGATCCTTGGGGTGAATTTGGTAAAGGTTGGGATTTACAAAAAATGTATTTAGCGATGACAGCACCTTATTATAAGCCTTTGCTTGCTTGGCCAAAAACTTGGACTTCAGGAACCAAAGGATTAAAGAAAGGAAATTTAATAGTAATTGCATTAAAGGATTCTGCTTCATTAATGGAATATAAAGGCAAATTAAAAGGAAAACTAATCATCATTGATCAAATGAATGTCTATAAGCAAAGTTTTAAAGCGGATGCAGTTAGATATACAGATGAGGACCTTGCGAAAATGGCTGCTGCCACGCCACAAGCGGGTGGTCGTCGTCAACCTACTGATACAGCTCAAATGCGTCAAATGAGAGAGCAGTTTGCTCGCAGTGGTGCAGGGGCTTCGATGCGTGTTACAAGCATGTTAAAAACAATGGCGATGGAAGAAGGCGCTATTGGAATGATATCTTCAAGTACAAGAAATCATGATGGTACTATATTTTCACAAGGTGGTGGCGCGTATAAGGGAACTGATCCAGAAAACTTTTTGGATATGGCTTTAGGCATTGAGGATTATAATACTTTATTGAGAATTGCAAAATCAGGTACCGAAGTATCTATTGAAGCCGATGTGAAAGTTAAGTTTCAAGACAAGGATTTACAAGGCTATAATGTAATTGCTGAAATTCCTGGAACCGATCCAACTTTAAAAGATGAAGTGGTAATGATAGGAGCGCATTTAGATTCATGGCAGGCAGGTACGGGTTCAACTGATAATGCAGCTGGATCATCAGTCATGATGGAGGTAATGCGCATATTAAAAGCCATTGGTGTACAACCAAAGCGCACTATTCGTATTGGATTATGGAGTGGGGAGGAGCAAGGTTTATTAGGTTCAAGAGGGTATGTTAAAAAAACATTTATGGATGCTAACGGCAAACCAAATAAAGCACATGAGCAATTTTCAGCCTATTACAATATTGACAATGGAACAGGAAAAATCAGAGGCATTTACTTGCAAGGTAATGCGGCTTGTGCTGACATTTTTTCAAGTTGGTTCACCCCATTTCATGATTTAGGTGCTAAAACAATCACGATCAGTAATACAGGTGGAACTGATCACCAATCCTATGATGGTGTTGGATTACCGGGGTTCCAATTTATTCAGGATCCAATTGAATACGATACACGAACGCACCATAGCAATATGGATGTATATGATCATTTAATTGAAGATGATTTAAAACAAATGGCCACGATTGTTGCAGCCTTTGTTTATAACTCAGCACAAAGAGATGCGAAATTGCCAAGAAAAGAAAAGTAATGTATTTCTTGAATATTAATTGAATCGAAACTATTTATAAATTTAAAATTATGAACAAAAGTTATTGGGCTAAGGGTGTTGTATTTGTTTTTTTTGTTTTCATGCAAATGAATACGGGTTTTTTATCAGCGCAGACGAGTAAAAATAGTTTGTATAAGCAAACCAGCGAAATGGCTGATATGATGATTCAGTATGATGCGGATAAAGGAAGTGTTACGCGGTTTTATGCATCCAATAGTTCACAGGAAAATAGATTTAGTAGACCTGATGCAGGGAGTGGGTATAATTCTCCAGAGCGCCGTCAGCGCTTTCTTGCATTAATTGCGGATTATCAAAAACAAATGTTGAAATTAGATTTCAATTCATTTGATATCAATGGCAAAGTAGATTATATTTTATTTAAACGAAATTTAGAAGACCAAGCCTATCAATTAAATGAAGAACAGGAAAAGTATGTTAAAATAGCCAAGTATCTTCCTTTTGAAAATCGAATTTATGCTTTAGAAAAAGTGCGTCGACGTGGTTTGTCGGTGGTAGGGCAGGAAGTAGCGAAGGAGCTGAATGATATAAATAAAGAAATTATAAAATCAATTAGCGGAGTAAAAAAAATGGATAGTGTTGAAATGGTTTTAGCGGATTATGCAAGCGCATCCATCAGAGGATTACAGAGTACTTTAAAAAATTATTATAGTTTTTATAATGGCTATGACCCGATGTTCACTTGGTGGGTACCT
>DOMR01000218.1:0-1339 GCA_003509845.1 Chitinophagaceae bacterium
TTGATTGAAATATTTAATGAGGAACCTGACAAACCTTTGTAATATTATTTACCCACATTGTGGTTATAAATATCAAGTAGAATAAATTCTAAAATTGCTAATTTCGACATAACTAACTAACAACTAACCATCTAACTAACCCATTTAAAAACAAAAAAATGATTCAATTTGACTTGCCTAAACAAAAATCATCTATCATCAAGGTCCTCGGCGTAGGCGGTGGCGGTAGTAATGCTGTAAACTTTATGTTTAAGCAGGATATAGAAGGCGTTGATTTTATTATTTGTAATACTGATTCTAAGGCCATTGAACAAAGCGATGTGCCAAACAAAATTCAATTAGGCCCACATTTAACACAAGGACTTGGGGCTGGTGCGGATCCTTCTGTAGGAAAGTTAGCAACAGAGGAATCATTAGAAGAAATCAGAAAAATATTAGAAGTTAATACACGCATGGCCTTCATCACAGTGGGTATGGGTGGTGGTACAGGAACTGGTGGTGCACCAATTATTGCAAAAATTTGTAAGGACTTAGGCATATTAACGGTGGGTATTGTTACCACACCTTTTGGATTTGAAGGGCCTCGTCGTCAAAAACAAGCAGAGGAAGGAATCAATCAATTAAAACCATTAGTAGATACCTTGTTGGTTATTTCAAATGATAAATTACGTGTTCAATATGGTAATTTAAAAATGAAAGAGGCGTTTACAAAAGCGGATAATGTTTTAGCAACTGCAGCTAAATGTATTACTGATGTTATTAATAGCCGCGGTCACATTATTGTTGACTTTGCGGACGTTTGCACGGTGATGAAAAATGGCGGAGTTGCTATTTTAGGGAAGGCCGAAGTGGAAGGGGAAAATAGAGCAGAAAGAGCCATTGAAGAAGCCTTGAATTCACCATTGTTAAATGACAATGATATCAAAGGTGCAAAATGGATTTTATTAAATATTAATAGTGCGGAAGGCGAACATGAGTGCACGATGGATGAATTAGAAACTATCAATAATTTCTTACGAGAAAGAACTGGCGAACATTCTGATGTAATTATGGGTATGGGCTATGATGCTACCCTTGATAAAAAATTAGGGATCACATTAATCGCTACAGGTTTTGAAGGTAAAGATCCTTTTAAAACTGAAACACCAAAAAAAGCGGAGGCTCCTATTGAGGAAAAAATAGTAATGACCTTGGTCACAGATGCAGTTGCAGCTGAACAAATCAAGCAGGAGCCAGTAATTAATGAAGTCAATGAAAAAGCGGAAGATCATTTTATTTTAGATCAAACAGAAGAAACGCCGATTCATTTTTCATTTGACCAAGCACCTGCAATTGAAGC
>DOMR01000218.1:1389-1534 GCA_003509845.1 Chitinophagaceae bacterium
GAAGAAGAAATAAAGGAAGTTGTATTGGATAAGTATGATACTATTTGGGAGTTAAATGCAGAGGCATCTATTGCCGCAGCAGATAGCATTGAAGAAGCGATGGAAGAAGATGAATTAGAAGAGTTGGAGGAAGATGAAATGTTAG
>DOMR01000218.1:1715-5101 GCA_003509845.1 Chitinophagaceae bacterium
AATATGGAAGCAGAGAAAGAAGCTACTGTTACTTCTGACTTCATTTTAAGTAAGCCTACAAATATTTATGTAGAAGAAGCGGACGAAGTTGAAGAAGAATTTTCAGCACCAGTAGTTGCCTCAAATGAAGTGATTTTTGAAGTTAACGAGACAGATTCAAGTGTAGCAATGGAAGAAGACTTTATGTTAGAAGAAATCACTATTGAGGAAGAAGTTGAAGAAACGCTCATAGAAGAAGAATTCATAGAAGAAGAATTGATGGAAGTGGAAATGACCATCGATGAAAATATTGCGGAAGAAGAAATAGCAACTGTTGAAATGTATACTGCTCCTGTGATTGAAACGCCTGCGCCAGCTGAAGTTGTATTTGAATCTTCTTTCCGATATGAGGAAGAGCCTTCGATGCAATTGGTGATGAGAGAGGAGTCCAATACACCTGTTGCGCATGTGAATCAACAAGCTAATTATGATATGCCATTAGATAATGCCGAGGAGCAAAGAAGAAAAGTGGCAGAGCGTATTCAGAAATTAAGAAATTTATCTTTTAATATTAACAATGCGAATGATTCTAACAATGATTTTGAATCAGTGCCTGCATATGTTAGAAGAAATATGGAAATGTTTGGTAATACGTTGGCATCTGTTGAAAATTATTACAGTAAGTACACCGTGGATAAGGATGAAAATAACCAAACACAAATTTCAACCATCAATACTTTTATGGATGGTAAAAAACCGGATTGATTTAGTTTTTATGTATAGTTGATTTTAGTTGTAACCCCACCCTTTATCAGGTGGGGTTTTTTTTGCGGTTGGTCAATCGCATCATTTTAATATTCTTACTAAAATCTTTATTTGAATCTTACTAAACCATTCCAAATGAACAAAAATTGTACCTTTAACGAATGCAAACAGTATTAATCACAGGAGGAACTGGAATGGTGGGATCTTCCCTCACGGAATTATTATTAAGTAAGGGCTATCAGGTGATTGTATTAACGCGACAGCCGAGGATTTCGAATGTACCCAATTTATCCTATGCTGTTTGGGATATAGCGAAGGGTTATATAGATCCATTAGCAATTGGGAAAGCAGATGCGATTGTTCATTTGGCAGGAGCAGGTGTCGCAGATAAAAGATGGTCCAAAAAACGTAAGCAGGAAATTGTAGATAGTAGGGTAATGTCGGGTGCATTGATAGTTAAGTATTTAACTGAAATTCCACATCAAGTTAAAACAGTGGTTGCGGCATCAGCGATAGGTTGGTATGGACCAGATACAGCAAAAAGTTTGCAACATGGTTTTACTGAAACAGATCCAGTGGATGGTGCATTTTTGGGTGACACCTGTAAACGATGGGAGGACAGTGTAAAACCCTTGGAAACCTTGGGCATCAGATTAGTTACCTTAAGAATAGGAATCGTTTTAAATAAACAGGGAGGTGCATTGGCTGAATTTATCAAACCTGCACAATTTGGCGTAGCAACTATTTTTGGAACAGGGAATCAAATGGTCAGTTGGATACACCATAATGATTTATGTAAAATGATTTTATTTGGGATTGAATCAGCTTCCTTAAAAGGAGTTTATAATGCAGTTTCGCCTGATCCAACAAGTAATAAAGATTTAATAATAGCAATTACAAAAAAATTACGCGGTTTTTATCTGCCCATACCTGTTCCCGCTTTCATATTAAATATAATGTTGGGGGAAATGAGCATTGAAATTTTAAAGAGTGCTAAAGTATCCTCCAATAAAATACAAGAAGCCGATTTTAAATTCGATTACCCCAAATTAGATTCGGCATTGCATGATTTGTTGTGATCAGCCTTGATGTAAATAAGTGTAAAAAAATTACAACTAGTTTCTTATCGGTCTGCCTGCAGTGATCACTGATTGTATACGCTCCAAGGTTTTCTTTTCGCCACACAAACTTAAAAATGCTTCGCGTTCTAAATCCAATAAGTATTGTTCATTTACAGTAGTGGGTTCACTTAAATCTCCGCCACACATTACAAATGCTAATTTTTTAGCCACTTTAACATCATGGTCTGAAGCATATCCAGCTTTGTGCATACCATTAATACCTGCGTATAGTGCACCTAGTCCTGCTTTTCCTAATACTTTAATATCTTTTCTTTGTTGTGCCTGGGTATATCCTGCATTAAATAATTGTAGTGCTTGATCCTTCGCTTTGGTAATGCGTCTGGATTGATTGAGTAAAATAAAGTCCTGTGATTTTCTTAAGATGCCCATATCCATCGCTTCCTGTGCACTTGTAGCTACTTTAGCAGTTGCAATTTGCATAAACCTGCGATTAAGGGTAATGGTTTCAGGTTCATCTGCATGCATTTCATCAGAGGCGCGTAACACTAATTCCTTAGTGCCACCACCACCAGGTATTACACCAATACCTAATTCTACTAAACCAATATAAGTTTCTGCAGCAGCACAAATACTGTCTGCATGTAAATTCATTTCACAACCACCACCCAAACAAAGCCCATGAGGAGCCACTACAACAGGGATTGAAGAGTAGCGCACACGCATCATACTATTTTGAAAAGTACGAATGGCCATATCTAATTCCTCGTAATCTTGTTCAATAGCCAACATAAAAATCATACCAACATTGGCGCCTGCACTAAATAAGTTGGATTCGTTGGCAATCACTAAGCCATTAAATTTATCTTCTGCAATATGAATCGCTTTATTTATACCTTCTAAAACTTCGCCACCAATACTATTCATTTTTGTATTCCAGCTAAATCCTGCAATACCATCATTCATATCCACCATAGTACAAGCGCTGTTTTTCCAAATGGTCTTTTCCTTTAAATCAGATAAAATTAAGAAGGACTCACTGCCTGGTATTAATTTATAAGCTTCTGTTGCCACATCATAGTAATAACGTTTGCCTTCTTGTACTTTATAAAAGCTTAAACCGTTGCTCAGCATGGTTTCCACCCAAGGGGCAATTGCATATCCAGCTGATTTCATATCACCCATTACTTGTGTAGCGCCTAATTCATTCCAGGTTTCAAAAGCACCTATTTCCCAACCAAAACCTGCTTTCAAGGCGTCATCTAGTCTGTAAAGTTCATCACTAATTTCTGGAATACGATGGCTGATATAGGAGAATAATGCAAAATGAAATTGACGAACAAATTCACCCGCTTTGTCTTTTGCTACGTATAAACTTTTTAAACGTTCGGGTAAACTTTCCATTGCTTTTGCAACACCAATAGATGCAAATTTTATTTTAACGCGGGGTTCGTATTCGAAAGTTTTTAAATTCAGTGTTAAAATTTCTTTGGAGCTAGCTGTTTTTATTTTCTTAAAAAATCCTTGGCCAGTTTTATCGCCTAACCAATTTTGTTCGACCAT
>DOMR01000169.1 GCA_003509845.1 Chitinophagaceae bacterium
TACTGTAAGATATCTACTAATGTTTCCTTAGATTCAGGTTTTAATAAGCCTTCCACTGTTCCTGCTGGTAACTTATTAAAAGCCTCATTGGTAGGAGCAAAAACTGTAAAAGGCCCTGCATTGCTTAAAGCATCCACTAATTCACCTGCTTTAATAGCAGTGACTAGAGTGGTGTGATCTTTACTGCTAACAGCAACTTGAACTACATTTTTTTGAGAAGCATCATCTTGCACTCCAGACTGCCCAATGGATTGAGTCTCTTCTGTATTATTGTTTTGTACTTCATTTTTTTCTGCGCTATTACAAGCAAATAGTGTACTTGTAAATAATAGCACAATTAATAAATTCATTTTTTTCATATCATTAATTTATTTGGTTTTGAATGATATGTAAAATTAAAAATACAGTTGCTAAAGCTTTATGCGTAGGGTCATAAATGTGTTTAAACATACTTTTTTAGGGTAAAATTTGCCATGATTTTAGTCAGTTAATTTCTTCAACTATTGAAGAGACGATGTTTTTTGGTGCTCCATCTTTTTACATGTACATCATCTATTTACTATTATCAATTCAGTTGTTTAATTATGATTAAAATCATGATTACCGAATTTAAAAGTAGTTAGCTTGC
Source organism: Chitinophagaceae bacterium (assembly GCA_003509845.1). Taxonomy (GTDB): domain Bacteria; phylum Bacteroidota; class Bacteroidia; order Chitinophagales; family Chitinophagaceae; genus Sediminibacterium. Next base: position 629 of record DOMR01000169.1, read on the forward strand.
TCATTCATTAAACTAAATAATATGGAAGGGAAAAAAAACATTGCTATTGGATTTTTAATAATGGGGATATTTATGCTTTATGGTTTTTTATTAATTTATTTGAGAGACTTTGCTCCAAACAAAATAGAGTGGGTTAATTCTTATAGTATAGGAAAGCATTTTGAGTCACGACTTGCTCATGTACACGGTAATTTATTCGCTGTCTTGAATATTATCATTGGATTCTTATTAATTCAATTTTCAAATCGCTTAAACCAGTCTAATAAAATTTCATGGTTAGCATTAGGAGGATTATTAATGCCATTAGGAATTTTATCTGAAGTCTATTTTGGGCTTCCTCCAATTTTAGTATTGATAGGAGCAATCAGTATGACTAGTTCTGTAATTTGGTTAGGCATTGTGTTTTTTTCCTTAAAAAGTATTGAAACAAATTAATATAGTTAGCTGTTGATATGTACATACCTCTGCGTGAGGTAAACACCCCCTGAATTCGACTGAAATAGGTTGTTTTCGGTTTTGTGAAAATATAACTAACTATAAATCAACGCGTTCATTTTCTCAAAAAATCTTCATAACCCTGAGGTCCCGGGTTCAAATCCCGGTCTCGCTACAGTGTTATTCTTGAGAATAACATTATTCCCAGGAATAATATACGAATTTAGAAAGTCGGCTTTAGTGGCCGACTTTTTTTGTTTGGAGGACAAACCAATCAAAATATTTCTCAATTTGAGAACCTAGATAGTATGGAAGGTTAAGAATTTTGTATTGCTTTCCGTTTTGGGTTATGGCATCTGAAATATTTAATGCTCCTGCATAAAATCGAATAGCAAAAATGTGTGGAGCTATATCCATGTAACTATGCAATGATTTTAGTGTGCCTTCTTTACCGGATTTAACTTCAATAGGTATAATCAATCCATCATATTGGAATAGATAATCAACTTCAGCAGTTGATTCTTTTTTTTCTCTTACCCAAAAGTGCAGCGCACTTAGTGCATTATATTGAAACGCTAATAATTCTTGACCAATAAGATGTTCAATTAACGTTCCTTGGTAAATACTATTTAAATCATCAGTACCAATTATTTCCTTCTGTATCCCTACAAAGTAATTTAATAATCCGGTATCTAAAATTTGTAATCTTGGTGATTTTTTTATGTCTGGAACCATTGGTAAGGATGCAGAGGTGCAAGGATAAACTAATTGCATGAGTAAGGCCTTTTCTAAAGTACGCAATGATTCTCCCATTTCGCGCGACTTATAGGCGGAGTTGCCAAAACCTTCAAACTTTATCCTTTTACCAGCTTGAGCAAATGAGTTTTGAATACAATGCCTAATATGCAATATTTGTGCATTGCTTTTGGCATATTTCTCAACATCTTCCATGTATCCACTAATTAATGAATCATAAACAGGGCCTAATGCTACAAGGTCTTTATGTGTTGCGTAATGTTGAACGATTTCAGGCATGCCTCCTATTAAAGCATAAGTATGAAACAAGCTTAATAATTTTGATTGTGCAAATGCAGCTACTGGGACTTGTGTTAACTGTTCTAATGCTGCGTTCTCACCAATAGCAGATAGGAATTCCGGAAATGAAACTGGTCTGATAACTTTATATTCAACACGGCCAATTGGGAAACTTATATTCTTATCAAATAAAGTTTCAAGCATACTTCCTGCGGCAATAACAGAAATTTCAGGAGCTAGTTCATAAAAGTATCTTAGTATATTTAATGCCTTCGGAACCTCCTGTATCTCATCAATAAATATTAGTGTGGTACTTTTTTTGGCTAATGTTTTATTTTTAAGAAAAAATAATGTGTTTAATAAGTTCTCAATGGATGTGAAATTTTCAAAGGGTTCTTTGTCTTCTGATAGTTCTAGGTTTAAATAGATATATTGTTCATACTGTGCTGCAAATTGATTCACAAGTGTAGTTTTTCCAACTTGCCTAGCACCTCTAATTACAAGTGGTTTACGGGGTATATTTTGCCTCCATTTTTCAAGTTCTAATAATAGCTTTCTTTTAAACATGTATCAAAGTTATAGTAAATTTAGCAAATATATGTAATAAAGTTATGGTAAAAATATTTATATTTTGTAACAAAGTGACCCTTTTATTAACTCTTTTTGGTTTTCATAATTTTTTCAAAAGCCTTAACCATTGTATTAAAATATCTAAAATCCCTCCACATTTGGTTAGAATGTAGTACAATGCTGGCTAAAAAGCCTGTCACAAACGTGACAGGCTTTTTTAATGCGACACCACGTCGGATGCTTGCATACGTAAGTTGGGGAGCGTTAAAAAAGGCAACCTGTTTGCGAAGCGAATAGGTTGAAAGGCTTTGGGTAAGGCGAACTGTTTGGGATGCCGACGCAGTCGGCCATCCCGTTAAATCGTGGGTCCTTTGTTGTGTGAGGAAAACATCGGTCCAGATCGGTTTATATCCGTTTTTACATCTAAAATTCTCCTTTTATTGAAGTTTTCTGTGTGAGGTTTCTAAAATTTAAGCTAATTATTTTTCTATAAATGCTAGAACTTTATTTATTAATGATGCTCTTTTATTTGTAAATGAATGGTCAGTCTGCCAAATAGAGTAGTCAAAATATAATTTATTAGATTCTTTAATTTTTTCTGCTAATTGACTATTTTTTTCATGCTCGTCAATCATTATAATTTGTTTATCACCTAATGATTTTGCATCATTTAATAAATTGAAATAAGTTTTATCTTGTAAAACAGGTGTATATAAATCTTTAAGGGACGTATTTAAAACAAAATACTTGCCAGCGATATTTGGGTCGTTGGCTATACTGAGCATTTCTTTTTCATTTGAAACATTTTTAAAATCCTTAACAATATCCCAAGTTGATAATACAAACCCTTTTTTGATTGTTGGCAACTCTTGTAGTGCTTTAAGGCAAACCCATCCACCCATACTGTGTCCAAAGAGAACAATATTTGAAGTATCAATTTTTAATAAGTCCTGATACTTATTGCAAAATGCAACAACATTGACTACATCTTCCACGCAGTTCTTGAAACTAAATTTTCCTTGGCTTCCCCAAGAACCACGATAATCAAAATAAATAACATTCCATCCACGACTTCTTACAACCTGCGCAATATCCAGATTACGTTCATTTCCTGGGTAACCATGTAAAAGTAATAAGGTAGGGTGTTTTTGTAAACCATTTGCATTATAAATTAGACCAGCAATTTGAGAATTTCCTGAAGGTATAAAAAGCTCAGTCGAACTGGCAGGTGAAGTCATATCCCATTTTAAATCATTTAAAACAATACTTTCTGATTGTGTAAAAGCATTAGTTGAAACAAATAGAAGGATTGTGAGAAGAAACTTAATTGAAATTTTTATCATATTGATTGCTTTAATAAGTAAGCTGCAATTTGTTTGCAATATCCTTGTTATACTGCATCTGTTTTCAAGGTCATAATATGGTTAAAGCTAATCAATAAATACCTTATTACGCTGCGCGAGGTTTTAGAAAAAATTGAAACCCCTATTACTAGAGGTCTCAATCGTATTTTTAAAACTTAATAACTATTTTAATGTTGTAAAATACTTTATTTCTCCCCTCGTTTTGCTTTGAATTCAGATCCTACTTTCCATTGTGGCATTTTTGCTTCAAATGCCAATCTTTTACCTACTTGAAAAAGTAGTTTGATATCTTCAATACCACCATCGAATGTCCATTTTTTCGGATCATATTCATCTGAAGGGCGGTGATAATGTCTCTCAGTGTATTCATCATCTATTTTTTGACCATAACCAGGTTCTTTTCCTATAACATCTACTCCGTTAGAGGTCATAAGTGCAGGAATACCTGCTTTCGCAAAATTAAAATGGTCGGATCGGTAATATTGTCCAGCTTCCGGATGTGTTTCGTAGGAAATTACTCGTCCTGCTTTTATTGCTGCTTCCTTCAAATATTCTTCTAGCTCTGATTGATCCTGCCCAACAATGATGATGTCTTTTGTTTTTTCATAAGGGTTCACACCATCAATATTAATATTTGCTACAGTTTTTGATGCAGGATAAATTGGATTTTGGGCATAATAAGCAGATCCCCAGAGACCTTGTTCCTCAGCAGTTACCGCCAATATAATAATCGTTCTTTCTGGCTGCATTTTCATGCTTTTAAATGCTCTAGTCAGCTCAAGAAGACTTGCAGTCCCGCTCGCGTTGTCGAGTGCGCCATTATAGATTGAGTCGCCGGTTTCGTCCGGAGATCCTATACCGTAATGATCCCAGTGTGCTGTGTATATAATTACCTCATCTGGACGTTTGCTTCCTGTTATTTTCCCGATCACGTTCATGGATTTATTGAAGGTGGTCTTTGCCGCCAGACTGGTACTTAATTTCAGATCAAGTGAAACGGCTTTAAACCCTTTCTTATCTGCCTGAGCAAAAAAGCTAGATGAATCTCGACCTGCTGCTGCAATTAGTTTCTTCGCTGCAGGTAGCGAAAGCCATCCATTGATATCGGTATAGGAATTATTTTTTCCGCGATCGTCAAGCCTTAGTTTGGAAGTACTCCAGCTAGTCTGCACTACTTTGAATGGATAACTTGCACCTTCGGTAGTATGAACGATTAAACATGCTTTGGCTCCCTGCCTTGCTGCTTCTTCAAATTTATAAGTCCAGCGTCCATAATAAGTCATGGTCTTGCCTTTAAATAATGTGGTATCACCTGCTGCGAATCCAGGGTCGTTGATCAACACCATCACTACTTTCCCTTTTACATCCAAACCAGCATAATCGTTCCAGTTATGTTCAGGCGCATTCACCCCATATCCTGCAAATACCACTTCAGTATTCTCCAGACTTACTTTATCTGTTATTTTATCTGTCCAGATTACATAGTCTTCGAGGTTCTTTAGCATTAAGCTACCTTTTGAGGTGTTTACTTTCATTTCCGGTGCAGCCGTGGTTTTAATATCGACCATAGGTACCTCTTGGAGATAACTGTCTCCATTTCCAGGTTCTAGTCCATTTTCTTTGAATTTTTTTTGCAAATAAGTAATCGTTTTGGTCTCCCCCTGCGTAAATGGTTTGCGGCCTTGAAGCGAGTCGTGGGATAGCTCGGCTACATGAAGTCTTAAACTATCGGCACTGAATGCAGAAAGACCATCATCTTCACTTATTTTGGAATTATTTATATTACAGGCAGCAAGAAATACTACACTGGCAAGTAGGTAATATGTTAGATTTTTGATCATAATTGGTTGATTTAAATTTATAAATAAAAGTAGTGGACTAAAAATGCAAATAAAATAGTTACTTATTTAAACTATATTTTATTCATTTTTTACTGACGTTAGATATCTTTAATTCATATCAAATATCAAATGAGAATTTTTTAATAATGGATTAAAATAATTATTTAAAGCTTTTACATAGTTTTTAGCTTTAAGATTAACTCCAAGCATTGCTTCCTCGAAAAGAATTTTATTAGTCAGTTGAGAAAGATTTTCAATATTTTCTTTTTCAATTTTAGTTGGTTCACGCTTTTCCTTCATGATTTTTATGAGGTCCTTAAAATTACTATTTAATTTTCTTCCTGACATTATCATTTTTGCTGTTCGATCACTCATTGACACAATTAAAATTACTCTAGCTTCTTCTTGATCTGTATGCCATTTATTAGAAAGACTATCCGTGAATAGATCAAATTTTGAAGTATTATTATCATAATACTCTGGCGTCACAAAAGCAACTTGGATTTTTAATTTAATAGATCTAAAGATTGAATCAATACTTTTATGAAGTAACTGAATTTCATTTTCCGAAAAAAACTTCTCAGCATCGACTATTTGATTTTTATATACAGGAAGGATAAATCTATTTTCAACATCAATAGAGTTATTCTTCAACTTAGCTGTATCAAAATTGGTCTGAGCATTTAAATTACTAAAGAAAAGTAACAGTAAAATAAGTATTTTTATTTTCATAAATATATTTTTAGAAATAGTTTATAGTTCATTTCAGTGATTAAATTAGAGTCTATGGAATGATAGTACTTCTTGTTAATTTCAACGTTGTTTATTCGCCCACTCATCCATTGAATTTTCCAGTATTTGCAAAGGCATACCACCATTTTTTAATAATTCATCATGAAATGCAGCAAGATTGAATTTATCACCAAGTAACGTGCTGTATTTATTTCTAAGTTCCCATATTTTTAAAGCTCCGGTTTTATAACTTAATGCCTGCCCGGGATAGACCATATAGCGTTCAATTTCTGCAACTGCTCCTTCTTCACTGATGGCTTCGTTTTCCATGGAATAAGTAATCGCCTGTTCCCTTGTCATTTTACCGGTATGCATAGCAACATCCACTACCAACCTAATAGCCCGATGCATTTCTTTGCCCAGTGCGCCGACATACTGATAAGGGTCTGTATACAATCCAAGTTCTTTACCCAAGCTTTCACAATACAAAGCATAGCCTTCACCATATGCACCATACAAAATAAAACGACGGAAAGATGGAAGTACAGTATTTTCTGTTTGTATACTTGTTTGGTAATGATGGCCAGGTATAGCTTCATGAAGGAAAAGACTTTCCATACCGGCAGTAACATTAAATTTTGTAGCATCTACAATGGGGATGTAAAATATACCTGGACGGCTTCCGTCAGGTAAGCCTGCATAATATTCTGCACTAGCACTTGCTGCACGAAAAGCTTCTGTTTGCCTGATCTCGAATCTTGTTTTTGGGGTAAGCGTAAACATTTTTTTCAGATTGGGTTCAATCTTTGTTTGTATATTCCTATGAGCCTCTAAAACTTCCTCTGCAGTTTTAAATGGCATAAATTGCTTGTCATTTTTCATGAAATTAAAAAAAGAATCAAGACTACCTTTAAACTTTATCTGTGTTTTTATTTCCTCCATTGCGGCTCTAATCCGTTTTACTTCTGTCAGCCCGGTTTGATATATTTCTTCAGGTGTTTTATCGGTTGTGGTCCAGAACTTTACCAGGTAGGAATAAAGTTTATCACCATTTGGCAATGCATTGATACCGGTAGTTATTCTTGTTTTTGGTAAATATTCTGCTTGTAAAAAATTGCCCAGTTTTTTATACGCAGGTACAATTTCATTTTTTATCATATCTACATATGCTGCCGTTAATCTTTCCTTTTCTGCTTTGCTGAAAGAAGCCGGCATCAACTGAATCGGGCCATAAAATAAACTCTTGGTTACATCAGTTGTAACAAGGTTAAACATTTGAGGAATCATTTTTATTACCACAACTCTTGGTAGCACATAATCTATAGCCATCCCTTTTTTAAAATAAACGATTGCGCTATCTGACCAAGCCGAAAAAGCAGTTGCTCGTTCTAACCAGTTATCATAATCTGCAACGGTTTTAAAGGGTTGATTACCCGAGCCGGAACCCATTTGACCGAAAAAAAGCGGAACACCGCTAAACTGATCAAAAGGCATATAGGCATTATTATTTTTATCGGGACTTCCCAAAAAATTTACTTCTAGTCCTGCTAATCCCATATCCATTTCATATATAAATATCTGGTAACTCTTTTTATCATTATCATTTAGTGTTGCAGGATCAAATTTATTGATGGCAGTTTTGTATCGGGTAAAAAAATCTTTTAATTTAGCACGGTAGCTATCCGTAAAGTCAGCTGGAAGCAGGTTATTAAATCGGGTATCTCCATTAGCAGTTGCTTCAAGTGGTAACAAGTGCATCCTTTCATTATAATATTCATCAAGCATTGATGTCAGTGCTGCATTGGTAGCTGTCGGCTGTTGGTTTGTGTTAGAATTACAACCTCCAATAACAATTATTATTAATAGGTAAATTATATTTTTCATACGTGTTGGTTTAGAAATAAGGTATAGCCTATTTCAATTATTTAATAAGAGTCAAAGGAATAATAGAGATTACAGGAATTGTAAATAGAGCTGTTGCGTTAGAATTGCAATAGAGTAAGTGATTTACTTTTAAAAGGTAATTAATATATTTTAATAATTAATATATCCCACCTTTATAGTCTATTATTTTATTGTAAACATGACTTGAATTCTGATATACCTCTGTGTGAGGAAAACACCCCCTGAAATCGGTCCAAATCGGTTGATTTCGGTTTAGTGAAATCATAACTAACTACAAATCAACGCGTTCATTTTCTCAAAAAATCTTCATAACCCTGAGGTCCCGGGTTCAAATCCCGGTCTCGCTACATGAAAATCAA
>DOMR01000016.1:0-3817 GCA_003509845.1 Chitinophagaceae bacterium
ATTGTACGTACAAAAAACAAATTGCGTCGTAAGGACGGATCTTATATCCGTTTTGATGACAATGCAGTTGTATTATTAAACACTTCAGACGAGCCAAGAGGTACCCGTATTTTTGGGCCAGTGGCACGTGAATTGCGTGATAAAGGATACATGAAAATTGTTTCATTAGCACCAGAGGTGTTATAAATTATAAATAAGTTATGAGTAACAGATTCAAACCCAAATTCAACATCAAGAAAGGCGACACTGTAGTAGTGATTGCTGGTGATGACAAGGACTTGAAAAAGCCTCGCACCGTGTTGGAAGTAATTGTAGATAAAGGTCGTGTTGTAGTTGAAGGTGTAGCCATCGCAACTAAGCACACTAAACCATCTGCTTCTAATACAAAAGGTGGTATCGTAAAAGTCGAAGCTGCTATTAACATTAGTAATGTAATGTTATGGGATGCTAAAACTGGCGCTGCTACAAAAGTGAAGCGTTCAAGAGAAGAAGGAAAATTAGTAAGAATTTCAAAAAAATCAGGGGAGGTAATTAAATAATGAGCACAGTAAAATATACTCCAAGATTAGCAGACAAGTACACTAAAGAAGTGATCCCTGCTTTATCTAAAAAGTTTGGTTACAAGTCTGTAATGCAAACTCCTAAGTTGGAAAAAATTTGCATCAACCGTGGTGTAAATGGCGCAGTAAATGACAAGAAATTAGTGGACATCGCTTTAGATGAGTTAACCACAATTACTGGTCAAAAAGCAGTTCCAACGATGTCTAAAAAAGATATTTCAAACTTCAAGTTACGTAAGGGTATGCCGATTGGCGCTCGTGTAACATTAAGAGGTGTAAGAATGTACGAATTTTTAGATCGTCTAGTATCTGTTGCGTTACCACGTGTGCGTGACTTTAAAGGAATTAGTGATAAGGCTTTTGATGGCCGCGGTAACTACACATTGGGTGTTACTGAACAAATCATTTTCCCAGAAATTGATATTGATAAAGTAAATAAAATTACTGGATTGGATATCACTTTCGTAACATCTGCACAATCAAATGAAGAAGCATACGAATTATTGAAAGAATTAGGTATGCCATTTAAAAGCAACAAAAAAGAAAATAACTAATTAATAAAATAGAATTATGGCAAGAGTATCCGTCAAAGCAAGACAAAAAAAGCGTGAGGTAACTGTCAAAAAATTTGCAGAAAAACGCGCCGCTTTAAAAGCTGCTGGTGATTATGCAGGATTAGACAAATTACCTAAAAATGCATCACCTGTCCGCCTAAAAAATCGTTGTCAATTAACAGGTCGTCCTAAAGGATATATCCGTTACTTCGGAATCTCAAGGATTATGTTCCGCGACATGGCTTTGAATGGTTTGATACCAGGTGTTAAAAAAGCAAGCTGGTAATACTTTAAAAAAGTAAGATTGATTTAAGTTCATTCATTTGAATACTGAAACAAAACAAAATTTAGAACTGATTAAAATACGAATATGGTAACAGATCCAATAGCAGACTACTTAACAAGAATACGTAATGCCCAAATGGCACAACATCGTATCGTTGAAATACCTGCGTCCAACTTAAAAAAGCGCATCACTGAAATTTTGTATGATCAAGGATATATCTTGAAATACAAATTTGAAGATGATAACAAACAAGGTTTAATTAAAATTGCCTTGAAGTATGATGTTGCTACCAAACAACCAGCAATTCGCTCTTTAGATCGTATTAGCCGTCCAGGTTTGCGTCATTATGCAAAACCAGCTGATATTAAAAGAGTAAGTAATGGTTTAGGTATTGCTATCTTAAGTACATCAAAAGGTGTATTAACGGATAAGCAAGCAAAAGCAAACAATGTAGGTGGTGAGGTTTTATGTGCCATCTCCTAATAAAGAAAAATAAATTCATTGCTTAGTATGCATTTAAGCCTTTTAGTCGGGGCTGAAAACAACTAAGTAAAACAATAAAAAAGAACGACTATGTCAAGAATTGGAAAAAAGCCAGTAAGTATCCCAAAAGGGGTAACGATTACTGTTAAAGATTCAGTGGTTACTGTAAAAGGACCAAAAGGTGAATTATCTCAACCAATTGATCGCGATATTACTATCGAGATTACTGAAACTGAGTTAACGGTTATTCGTCCTACTGAACAAATTCGTCACAGAGCAATGCATGGTTTATACCGTTCATTGATTTCTAATTTAGTGAAAGGGGTAACTGAAGGATATAAGAAAGATTTAGAATTAGTGGGTGTGGGTTTTAAAGCAGTGAACGCTGGTAATATTTTAGACCTTGCTTTAGGATATTCTCACAACATTATTTTTGAAGTTCCGAAAGAATTAAAAGTAACTACAACTACAGAAAAAGGACAAAATCCTAAAATTTTCTTAGAAGGTAGCGACAAACAATTAATAGGTCAAGTAGCTGCAAAAATCAGAGGATTACGTAAACCAGAACCATACAAAGGAAAGGGTGTTCGTTATTCTGATGAGGTGGTAAGAAGAAAAGCAGGTAAAGCAGCAGGTAAATAGTAATTAAAAAAACAAGGGTCCCGGCAGCATCGGGAAACATAAAATAAATAATATGAGTAAATTAGCTCAAAGACAAAAGATCAGATACAGAATTCGCAAAAAAGTACAAGGTACTGCGGCTAAACCTCGTTTATCTGTATTCAGAAGCAACGCTGACATTTATTGTCAATTGATTGACGATGTGAATGGCGTTACTTTGGCAGCATCATCTTCAAGAGAAGCAGATATCGCAGCACAAAAAGTTGCTAAAATTGACAAAGCTAAATTAGCAGGTCAATCAGTAGCTAAAAAAGCAGCAGCATTATCTATCACAACTTGTGTATTTGACAGAGGTGGTAATTTATATCATGGTCGAATCAAAGCGGTGGCTGAAGGCGCTAGAGAAGGTGGACTTCAATTTTAATTTGATAAAAATACTAATAGAAAATCATGTCTAAAGTAAATGTAAATAAGGTTAAAGCAGGTGGTGATGTGGAACTAAAAGAAAAAGTAGTTTCTATCAACCGTGTAGTTAAAACAACAAAAGGTGGCCGTACTTTTAGCTTTTCAGCTTTAGTAGTAGTAGGTAACGAAAATGGCGTTGTAGGTCAAGGATTAGGAAAAGCCAAAGAAGTTCAAGAAGCTATTACAAAAGGTATCGAAGATGCAAAAAAGAATTTGGTTAAAGTACCTGTAATGCATGGAACTATTCCTCATGAGCAATTAGCGAAGGATGGTGCTGCTAAAGTTTTAATCAAACCAGCTGCACACGGAGCGGGTGTAATTGCGGGTGGTAGCATGCGTGCGGTATTAGAAAGCGCTGGTATCACTGACGTATTAGCTAAAAGTTTAGGATCTGCAAACCCACACAATGTGGTTAAAGCAACTATCAAAGCTTTGGGTTTATTACGTGAACCAATTCAAATAGCAAAAACAAGAAATATTAAATTATCTAAAGTGTTTAACGGATAATATATCCTTAAAACTTTTATTTAATACTCATAAATAATTCAATGATGAAAAAGATAAAAATTACGCAAGTAAAAAGTGGCATCGACAGATCTGAGCGTCAAAAACAAACTTTGATTGCGTTGGGTTTGAAAAAAATGCATGCTTCTAAAGAAGTAGAGGCGACTCCTCAAATTTTGGGTATGGTAAATAAAGTATTACACTTAGTAAAAGTGGAAGAAATCGCTTAATCAGCATTTCTTAATTATTTAAATGCGAGGGGTGATCCCCCGAAAGTACAAAATCAAAAAAATGAAATTACACAATTTAAAACCTGCGGAAGGTTCAGTTCACAAAGCAATTAG
>DOMR01000016.1:3915-7370 GCA_003509845.1 Chitinophagaceae bacterium
AAAAGCAAAATGGCACATGAAGGTGGTCAAATGCCTATCCAACGCCGTGTTCCAAAGCGTGGATTTAAAAATATCAATCGTATTGATTATAAAGTATTTAATTTAGGTCAATTGGATCAATTGATTGAGAAATACGGTTTCACAGAAATCACTCCAGAAAATTTATACATGAATAGTTTAATTAGCCGTACTGATTTAGTAAAGGTTTTGGCTAATGGGGAATTAAAAACAAAAATCAATTTCAGAGTTAACGCTGCAAGCAAGAAGGCGCAGGATGCAATAGTTGCAGCAGGCGGCACTATTGAAATAATTTAATGTTTTTATTGTATATTGTGAGTAGCGTTTTAAAAGCAACTTATGATTTTAAAATTCCTTTAGGGAAATAATTAAACAAAGATGAAAAAATTACTAGGCACCTTTAAAAATATCTGGGCGATAGACGAACTTAAAAATAAAATTTTAGTTACGCTTGCGCTTGTATTCGCTTATCGTATTGGTGCGCAAATTACTTTGCCAGGTATCAATCCTCTAGCTATCGAAGCTGCACAAAAAGCAGGAGGCAACAATGGCTTATTGGGCATTTTTGATATGTTTGCTGGTGGTGCATTTTCACAAGCATCTGTTTTGGCTTTAGGTATCATGCCTTATATTTCTGCTTCTATCTTTATGCAATTGATGACCATTTTAGTACCCCAATTACAAAAGGTACAAAAGGAAGGAGAAAGTGGTCGTAATAAAATAAATCAATGGACACGTTATTTAACAGTGATCGTAACTGTTTTCCAAGCAGGTGCGTATGTTGCTTATTTAAATAGCCCAGGTTATGCAGATGCGTTGATTCCTGCATACAAACCATTCTTCTGGTTTTCTACTGTTATTACATTAACTGCAGGTACATTATTTGTAATGTGGTTAGGTGAAAAAATACAAGATAAAGGTTTAGGTAACGGAACTTCAATCATCATCATGGTGGGTATCTTAGGAAGATTACCACAATCATTGATTATGGAATTTGGTTCTAAAAGCCAAAAAGGCGGTGGCGGATTGTTAATTTTCTTAATTGAAATTGCAATTTTAGTGACCATCATCATGGGTTTAATCATCTTGGTACAAGGGGTTAGAAAAATTCCTGTAACTTATGCAAAACAAGTAATTGGAGGATCTCAAGTAGGAGGTGCAAGACAATTTTTACCTGTAAAAGTGAATAGTGCTGGTGTTATGCCAATCATTTTTGCGCAAGCAATTATGTTCTTACCTACTTTGGTTTCATTTACAAATTTAGATTCCGCACAAGGCATTATTAGAATATTCAATGACCATAGTAATGTTTGGTATATGTTAATATACTCTGTAATGGTAATCGGTTTTACTTTCTTGTATACTGCTTTGATATTTAATCCTAAGCAAATTTCTGAAGATTTAAAGCGCAATAACGGGTTTATTCCTGGTGTTAAACCTGGACAACCAACGACAGATTATATTGGTGCAGTTATGGATAGAATCACTTTACCTGGTGCTATATTTTTAGCTTTGGTGGGTATTTTACCAGGATTTGCACAAAAATTAGGAGTTACGCAAGGATTCAGTACTTTCTTTGGAGGAACTTCATTATTAATCATGGTAGGTGTTGTATTAGATACTTTACAACAAATTGAAACTTATTTATTGATGCGTCAATATGATGGTTTAATGAATTCAGGACGTGTTCAAGGACGTAACCCAATGACCAATTCGCCTATTTAGGCTATTGGTTACTTTAAAAATATTTATCTTTACAAACCTGTCCATTAAAGGCAGGTTTGTTTCGTTTTAAGACAAGCTCAATCTATGGTGCATATAAAAACAGAGGATCAGGTAAAGTTAATGCAGGAAGCTGCGTTGTTGGTAAGTAAAACCTTAACACAGGTAGCTACTATATTAAAGCCTGGTATGTCTACATTGGATGTTGATCAGTTTTGTATGCAGTTCGTTAAAGATCACAATGCAACACTTTCATTTTACAATTACCATGGCTATCCGCATAATATATGCGCATCCGTAAATGATGTAGTTGTCCATGGCTTTCCGAATAAAACACCATTAAAGGAAGGGGATATTGTATCTATTGATTTAGGTGTTGTATTAAATGGTTGGCATGGTGATCATGCATATACCTTTATACTAGGTGATGTAGCACCGGATATTTTACAATTAGTAAAAGTTACTAAGGAGTCCTTGTATAAAGGAATTGAAAAAGCAATTGTAAATAATCGAGTGGGTGATATTAGTTTTGCAATACAAGAACATACTGAAAAATTACATGGATATGGCGTTGTGCGAGAATTAGTAGGACATGGATTAGGGAAGTCATTGCATGAGGATCCGCAAGTACCTAATTATGGTAAAAGAGGTACAGGATTAAAGATGAAAGAAAATTTAGTGTTGGCTATTGAGCCCATGATTAATATGGGCACGCATAAAGTGTTTACCGAGGAAGACGGCTGGACAGTGAAAACACAGGATGGTAAAATGTCGGTTCACTTTGAACATGATATTTGTGTGAAAGACAAAGAAGCATTGATTCTTTCTGATTTTAGTATGATTGAAGCTGCAGAAAAAATGAATTCAAATTTGAATAGTTCTTATTATTAGTTGTAAATAATTAATAAAAGCGTTTCGTTAAGGAATCACTTTATTGAGCTACCCCATTTCCAAAATATAATCACATGGAAAATAAAAAAATAGTCATTGTAGGTGGGGGTGCCGCAGGATTTTTTTGTGCCATCCATGTGGCAGAGCTTCACCCAGAATGGGAGATTACAATTTTAGAAAAATCAACAAAGGTATTAGCAAAGGTAAGAGTAAGTGGCGGCGGTCGTTGTAACGTAACGCATGCCTGTCCCGATATTGAAATGCTATTGAAAAAATATCCAAGAGGCCAACGTTTTTTAAAAAAATCATTTTATCAATTTGCGACACAAAGTACCATTGAATGGTTTGCCAAAAATGGGGTGGATTTGCATACAGAAAAGGATGGTAGGATGTTTCCAATCACAAATAATTCAGAAACCATCATTGATTGTTTTTTAAGAAAAATTCAACAATATAATATTCAAGTATTAACCCAACATGAGGTTACTGATATTGTAAGTAACGCAAACAATACGCAACAATTTACGATTCAATTACAAGGCAAGCCCAATATGCAAGCCGATGCGGTTTGCTTGGCAACGGGCGGCATGTTAAAGTCAGATAAATTACTATGGCTCACTAATTTTGGACATACTATTGTGGATCCGGTCCCTTCCTTATTTACATTTAATATTGTCGATAAAAATATAACAACATTGATGGGTGTTGCAGTCGACAATGCAACTATACAATGGAAGGGGGTAAAAAATATTGAAAAAGGACCCTTGTTAATCACCCATTGGGGAATCAGCGGACCGGCAGCCATTAAATTATCTGCATGGTGC
>DOMR01000215.1 GCA_003509845.1 Chitinophagaceae bacterium
CTTCCAATAGTTTGTTGCGTTTCAAACTCGATGGGTTTATTAATTTCATTACCATCCTTTAATATATAATTGACCATGCCACCGAATTGTGGTCCATATTGAAGTGCTCCTTGACCTCTGACAATTTCAATTCTTTGAACTGCTTGCAATTGTGGATTGTAATAAGCTTCAGGATAACCAAATGGATCGGCGGCGATATCATAGCCGTTTTGTCTAACATTAAATTCCCAACTACGGTTAGGACTTAAACCTCTTGCGGCAATGCCAATTTGAATACCGCTAGGGTCACTTTCCCAAACGTGTATCCCTGGCACTTTTGCTAATACTTGACGCATGGTATTGTTGGCGATATTGCCCTGTACATTTTCAAGCACAATTAAAGCGTTCTTTTTACCAGCATAAATGGTGGTACCAACAATTTCTGGTAGTTGTTGGTAATCGCTTTTGCTATTTCTTCCAACAACAGTAATGTCGGGCAAGCTTTTCCATTGCAAGCTGTCCTTCGTTTTATCCTGGGCACTCATTTTTTGAGTCAGCATGCAGATTAAGGTAATGGAAATGCTTATTTTTCGTATCATAGTGTTAGAGCCGCAAAAATAAAGTCAATTGAAACTGCTCGTTTTTGAAATGAGGAAAAGTGATTTATGTTATACGGAAAAATAAAAAGGAGTCCTGAAAATCGGGACTCCTTTTTGGCTAGAATTTATATTGAATAAAAGGTTCATTTTAGGCCAATAAAAAGAGCCAAATATTGCATTTGGCTCTTTTATGATTATAAGTAGTAAAATATAAAAGAGGTTTATTTAAGTCTTTTATATTTTTATAAAAAGATTTAAATAAATAGTAAAAAAATCATAAACCTATTATTTATCTAAATTTATTTTCTCAAAAAATTTAGATAAATAACAACGCGTCTCCGTAAGAGAAGAAACGGTATTTATCTTTAATTGCTTTTTTGTATGCTTCCATGGCTAATTCATATCCTGCAAAAGCGCAAGACATAATTAACAAGCTCGTTTTTGGTAAATGAAAGTTGGTCACCAAGCTATCTGCAATATTAAAGTTATAAGGAGGGTGAATAAAATGATTCGTCCATCCTTCCGCAGGTTTTAATAAACGTTGCGCAGTTACGCTGCTTTCCATTGCACGCATGGCTGTTGTTCCAATTGAACAAACGCGACGACCATTTTGCTTTGCTGTATTAATGATGCGACAAGCATCTTCATCAATCTTAAAATATTCAGCGTCCATTTTATGTTTGCTTAAATCTTCCACTTCAATAGGGCGGAAAGTACTTAACCCAGTATGTAAGGTGACTTCCGCAAAACGGATACCTAAAATTTCTGATCTTTTTATTAACTCCTTGCTAAAATGCAAACCAGCTGTTGGCGCAGCTACTGCACCCTCATGCTTTGCATATACAGTTTGATATCTTTCTTTATCTTCTTCGTCTGGCTTACGCTTAATATATTTAGGCAATGGGGTTTCTCCTAAAAATTCTAACATATTTCTAAATCCATCATCATCACCTTCCCATAAAAAACGAATGGTACGGCCACGGCTAGTGGTATTGTCAATGACTTCGGCAACCAATTCTTCGTTTTCGCCAAAATATAATTTGTTTCCTACACGAATTTTTCTTGCGGGATCAACAATTACGTCCCATAAACGATTGGGCTTATTTAATTCTCTTAATAAGAAAACTTCAATCTTAGCACCTGTTTTTTCCTTGCGACCATACATACGTGCAGGAAATACTTTGGTGTTGTTCACGACAAAAACATCTTTGTCATCGTAGTACTCTAATAAATCGGAAAAATTTCGATTCTCCATGTGACCATTCTGACGGTTTACAACCATCAGTCTGCTGTCTTCTCTACGTTTGGTAGGGTGTTGTGCGATCAAATTCAAAGGTAGGTCGTACCTAAATTGGGAAAGTTTCATTTGTGTCTATTTTTGGGTGATAGCCACATTAAGTTTACTACAGCCTTACGGGGCAGTTCGCTTCATGTTACGGCATGAAAATTATGGAGGCAAATGTACGACTTTAGCATTAATTTTGCGGACACAACATTTGTATCTAAAATTGGGCAATTTATACAAAATCACTAGATTTGCAAACAATTGTTAGTTTTGGTCCGCTGTTGATTTAAAACAAATTATTCTATGTTGAAAGCTAAATGGTGGAAAGTTTTGTCATTTTTTCTTTTGTTGTACACCTGTACCTACGGATTCATTGTTAAAATTCCAAAGTTGGATGATCGTATGCGAGAGTCAATTCGTAATATGTTTTTTCATGTACCTATGTGGTTTGGTATGATGATATTATTTTTTGTTTCCTTATTTTATGCAATAAAATATTTGAGATCTGGCAATCCAGTGCATGATGTGTATTCCTATGCTTATGCATCCATGGGTTTGGTATTTGGAATTTTAGGAATTATTACTGGTGCTTTTTGGGCGAACTACCAATGGGGTAGTCCTTGGGTAGGTGATCCAAAACAAAATGGTGCAGCCATTGCTTTGCTTATCTATTTTGCCTATTTCGTTTTAAGAGGAAGTTTAATTGATATGGAAAAACGTGCAAGATTATCTGCCGTGTATAATATATTTTCCTTCTTCATGTTGTTTCCTACTTTATGGATTTTACCAAGATTAACAGAGTCCTTACATCCTGGTGGACAGGGCAGTGAAGGTAATCCTGGGATCAATGGAAAAGATATGTCTGCAAGTATGCGCACTGTATTTTATCCAGCAGTCATCGGTTGGACTTTATTAGGGGTATGGATTAGCACTTTAAATATCCGTTACCAATTATTAAAATTAAAGAAGGAAGAATTATTATAAAAATTAACAATCTAAATCAATCCATATGATTTCTCTTTTACAAGCAATGAACGCAAATAACGCAGACAGCTTAATGTTGCGCGATGGTAAAATTTATTTAGTAATGACCGTCGTTAGTATCATTTTAGTGGGCTTATTTATTTATGTGGCAAGCATCGATAAAAAAATAAGTAAGTTGGAAAATAGCGTAAAAGATTAAATTTATTTAAAACCAAAATATATGTCAGACAATCAGCCTTACAGTTTTTTTGAAAGCGTTGAAAAAAGTTTCGACAAGGCTTCTAAGTTTACAACCTGGGAGCAAGGGATATTAGATCAAATTAAAGCATGTAATAGTATTTACAGCATGCGTTTCCCGGTAAAAATGGATGACGGTCATATTGAAGTCATTGAAGCATATCGTGTTCAGCATTCTCAACATAAGTCACCATGTAAAGGGGGAATTCGTTTTAGTATGGCGGTGAATCAGGATGAGGTAATGGCATTGGCTGCTTTAATGACTTACAAATGTGCAATTGTAAATGTTCCTTTTGGTGGTGCGAAGGGAGGAATTAAAATTAGCCCACGTAGTTTAAGTGCGTATGAATTAGAAAAAATAACCAGAAGATATACTTCGGAATTAGTGAAGAAAAATTTTATTGGTCCAGGGATTGATGTACCTGCACCTGATTATGGAACTGGGGAGCGTGAAATGGCATGGATTGTAGATACCTATCAATCTTTAAAACCCGGTGAAATTGATGCAGCTGGTTGTGTGACTGGTAAACCTATTTCTTTAGGGGGTGTTCGGGGCCGTAAAGAAGCTACGGGCTTGGGTGTTTTTTTTGGCATCAGAGAAGTTTGCTTGATGGAAGATCAAATGAAAAAATTAGGACTTACTGTTGGTGTTCAGAATAAAAAAGTAATTGTGCAAGGTTTGGGAAATGTCGGTTATTATACTTCTAAATTTTTCAGA
This sequence comes from Chitinophagaceae bacterium, assembly GCA_003509845.1. Taxonomy (GTDB): domain Bacteria; phylum Bacteroidota; class Bacteroidia; order Chitinophagales; family Chitinophagaceae; genus Sediminibacterium. The sequence goes on from DOMR01000215.1 coordinate 3,803, forward strand.
GAGGGTGGCGCTAAAGTTATTGCTATTGCAGAATTTGAAGGGGCTATTTATAATGCAGATGGATTAAATGAGGAAGATGTTTTCCAGCATCGTAAAAAAACTGGAAGTATTTTAAATTTCCCAGGGGCTACTAATATTGCGAATAGTGCAGATGCTTTAGAAATGGAATGTGATATTTTAATTCCAGCAGCATTGGAAAATGTAATTGATAAAAATAATGCACCTCGAATCAAAGCAAAAATAATTGGGGAAGCCGCGAATGGTCCATTAACGCCAGCAGCGGATGAGGTTTTTGCAAAAAATGGCATCTTAGTTATTCCTGATATGTATTTAAATGCTGGTGGTGTTACTGTATCTTATTTTGAGTGGTTAAAAAACTTAAGCCATGTAAGATATGGTCGTTTGGAAAAAAGATTTACAGAAAATGCGAATATTAATATTTTGAATCAGATGGAGGAATTGACTGGTAAAAAAGTGAATCCTTCTGAAAAAGAAATTATTGCACATGGTCCAGATGAGATTGATTTAGTGCATAGTGGGTTGGAAGAAACAATGATTAATGCGACGCGTGAAATTATGGACATATGGAAAGCAAATCCTGCGATACCTGATATGAGGACAGCCGCTTATGTTTGTGCCATTAATAAAGTTGGAACTTCTTATGCTGAATTAGGCATCTTCCCATAACCTGAATTAACATTCATTATATATACTCGGGGAAATTTTGCAAAGGTTGCAGTTTCCCCGATGCTATTTTAGCACCCAATGTTTGATGTCCATTGGTGATAATTAGATAGGTTGCTTTTAATACTTGTTGGTATTGTAATATTTGTTGCAATGTTTTTTCGCCAATCTCCACCCTTGCTTCCTTACATTCAATAATCATCCAAGGGGTATCCTCTTTATATACGACAATATCAAAACGTTTATTTAATTCTCCTAATTGAATGGTTTTTTCAACGGCAATTAAACTACTTGGATAGTTGCAGGTTTGTACTAAATATTGCAAGGTATTTTGCCTTACCCACTCTTCGGGGGTGAGTATGACCCATGCTTTTCTAAATGGATCAAATATTTGATCCTTGCCTTGTACCTGCTGTATTTTAAAGGGATAGGTGGGGTAAATTAAGGCTTGCATGTGGATGTCCGATAAAATTTGTAATTTCAGCTATTAATACTTCAAATATAAGCACAGAATAATTGGGAAGTAATAGTCACAGTTAAAATAATTATGTATGAAATCAAAGCAGGAAATAGTTGACAATTGGTTGCCTAGGTATACCGGTGCTACCTTGGACCAATTTGGTAAATATGTATTATTAACCAACTTTAGCCATTATGTAAACATGTTTGCAAAAATGCATAATGTAGAAGTGATTGGTAAAGATCGCCCAATGCAGTGTGCAACTGCGGAAGGGATAACCATTATAAATTTTGGTATGGGTAGCCCAGGCGCTGCAACTATCATGGACTTACTCACTGCGATACAACCCGAAGCTGTCTTATTTTTAGGTAAATGTGGTGGGTTGAAAAAAAGAAACAAAATTGGGGATTTAATATTACCTATTGCAGCCATAAGAGGAGAGGGTACTTCCAATGATTATTTCCCAGCTGAGGTTCCTGCACTACCTGCGTTCGCATTACAAAAAGCAATTTCAACT
>DOMR01000160.1 GCA_003509845.1 Chitinophagaceae bacterium
ATTTATCAAATCAATGATCAAAAGGAAAAAATTAATTTTTATCAAAAAGAAATATCGGTTTTAAATAAAGCTTTAATTAAAAGAAAGGAGGCGTTGGAAAATACGATAAATAAAGATATTAGCCCTTTGGAAATTAAAAGTAATAGAATTAATATTCAAAAAGAAACCAGTGAAATTATAGTTCAAATTGACAACGAAAATAATGATTTGAATGAATTAAATTTTACGATTAAAGGTCAAGAAGATACTTTGTATGCTAAATCCTTCACTATTGAAGAAAAGAAAAAGTTAAAAATACGCTTACCAAAAGAGCTATTTACTACTGGATACTATTTATTCTCATTTGGTAATAATTCAAATGAAGTTATTTATCAAGAATGGGTTTATCATCTTTCATCAAATCATTTATTGCAACCAAAGATATCGCTTGATTCTTTAAGTTTTGTAAAAGAAGGAATGAATGTATGGAAAATCAACAATTTACCCAATGCGAATATGAGTATTTCTATTGTAGATGCTGATATTCCTACAAGCAATAAAAATATTGTTTCTGAACTACTCTTTAATGGTGTGAATAATCGTTCATTAACCAATTTGGGTAATTATTTTACTAATAATACACGCATGAATGAAATTGCGCTTGATAGTATTATTAAAATTAATCAAATAGCTCCTTTACCAATTAACACACTTATTGATACTAATCAAGATAGTTATTTAACATTAAGAGGTAAAATTATAAAAACAACTAAAAAGGATGTGCCACTTCCAAAACAACTAAGTGTCGTCATTGGCAGTCCCAACAAAAAATCTTCATTCATTCAAGCGCCTGTTGATACAGATGGCAGCTTTATTTTAAATAAACTTATATTTTACGATACTGTATTTGCTAAAGGGGTATTAGAAAAAAAAGAAACGAATGACTTTAAAGTTGTACTAAATCAAGATACAAACATAAATACGCCAGCATTCGATTTTATTAACGAATTATCTCCTGCTACTTACACATTCATTGAAAATGACAAGGCGAATAAATTAATCAAAAACTCTAATTTACTTGACTCGCTTATAAAAAAATTTACATTACAACAAGTAACTGTAACTGCCAGGCCAGAGCTTAAGCTTAATAGTTTAGATAAAATTTACTCTTTTGGTTTATTTTCAAACAGTAATGCATATAGATTAAATGTTGCCGATGATCATTTTTTTCAAAATAGTTTTGACCTTGGAAATTATATAATTTCACAAATTCCTGGTATTTCCTACAGTAATAATTTTAATACGATGATGGAGTTTGATGCAACTCCATTTTCTTGGAGAGGCTCTCCAACCTCCATTTATTTAGACGAAATTAAAGTAAGCTGGGATGTGGTTAGAGACATGCCAAGAAATAATATTGGGTATATTAAAGTTTTTAGACCCATATTTCTAGGTGATATTCAAAAAGGAACTGGCGGGGCAATTGTTATATATACAAAAAAACATTTTGATGGTCCAGTTCAATATGACACAAAAGATTCCGAATTGCTAAGGGGTTATTTCAGTGCCAACTATTTTGCAGATGAAGCAATTAAAATTGCAGAAAAATCAAGACAAATAAATACAACACTCTATTGGGATCCTTATTTTATTTTTTACGATGAGTCCATAAAAGAGAAAATTATTCGTTTCCCAAATAACGATTTTACTAAAAGGTTTTTAATTAAAATTGAGGGTATTGATGCCCAAGGGCAAGTGCTATATTTTGAAAAAATAATTGAATAATATTTTAATATTCAATTATATAATATTTTTCTTAAATTGGGTAGTATTGCACTTTAATTTAAACAATTTATTATGCCAATATTATCTAATTATACAGATGGTTTTTTCAATGTGAGTGCTACTCATGGATTTTTGCCCAACAAAGCACCTTTGGTAAAATTACCCAGTATTTATAGTGATTTACAATCGGTGTTAGACAATATGCCAGTTGTTATCAATGAAACTGAGTTTGGTTATTTAAATAATGAAGATGGTATTGTTGCGCCAACATTAGCAATTAAAAATCATTTAGCAGCAGTTGAAAATGAGGAAGACATTTTTGTATTACAAGCCTTGTTTAGGTCTTATAGTTTTTTAGCATCTGCTTATTTATTAGAACCATCTTTCCAGCAATACAGAAAAGATGGCAAATATGGAAAGGCTAGAAATTTATTACCAGCAAATATTGCGCAACCTTTTTGTAAAGTTGCTGATAAGCTTAATGTGTTTGCCTGGCTTGATTATCATTATGCCTATTCACTAGGCAACTACCAAAAATTAAATGAAGCTGGAGATTTGAATTGGGAAAATATTACCATGTGTAACCGCTTTTCAGGACAACCTGATGAAGTTGGTTTTATTATGTTGCATGTAGATATAAATAGGTATTCCCCTAATTTAGTGGGTACTGTCATGCAAACAATACAAGCCCTTCATAATAGTTCGGAAAGAGTTGGAGATTTGCTAGAAAAAAATTGGGTTACAATGAAGCAAATGAATGAACGAAGAAAAGAAATGTGGAAGGCTTCAAGATGGCAACGATACAATGATTTTAGAATTTTTATTATGGGTGTAAAAGGGAATACAGATTTGTTTGGAGATGGTGTTATATACGAGGATGTATGGGATGAACCTAAAGCCTTTAGAGGACAAACAGGAGCACAGGATGATATTATACCGATGCAAGATATTTTTTCTGGCGTCATTTTTTATTACCCTGAAAATGAACTCACGAAATATTTATTGGATCTTAGATTATATCGACCTACCTGTGTGCAAGATTTCTTTAAAGATCTTGAAACTTCAATGAAAACATTGCATCCTAAAGGTTTGATGGGTAAATTATTAGACAACCAGGATATTACTGGACTTTGCTATTTATTAGGGATATTAGAGGAAATTTATCATTTTAGAAACGGTCATTGGCAGTTCGTACAAAAGTACATTATGGCTAATACAAAGTATGCCATGGCCACGGGAGGCACTCCAATTACATCATGGATCCCGAATCAAATTTTGTCGGTTATTCGTCAAATGGAAGATGTTATTGCAGCGATAGCAAAACTCGGAGCAACTGATCAAGAACAAGCCAAAGCTATTTATGAGAAAAACGCAACACTGTTACCTACCAAAAAAGGATTAATAGATGGGCAATTGGCTTTAATTCATAATAATGACTTTTCTGCTGAAGCCGTTTTTGCTTTGAATCAAAAGTTTGGATATGATGATACAAAGTAATTTTATAAATCAATAAAACATTTATTTTTTAAACACTCCACTCATATTTCACCATTTTAAAACAATAGGTTATAAAATAATATCACAAAAATATAGTACATGAAAAAAGTAATCTTATTGCCCCTGTTAATATTAAGTATTTGTACTACAACAAATCAAATGTTAAATGCCCAAAATACGAATACATCTAACGCTTTAAATAAGGAAGAACAAAAAGTCATGAACTATATTGATGCTAATATGCCAAGGGCTATTGCCTTATTAAAAGAGTCAGTCAATATTAATAGCGGCACCTTAAATATTGCAGGAGTGAAAAAAGTGGGTGAAATATTTGCACGTGAATTTGAAAAAGCCAATTTTAAAACCCAGTGGATCAATATGCCTGATTCCTTGCGACGTGCAGGCCATTTGGTGGCGACCACAGGATTTAATAATGAATCCGAGGGTAAGAAAAATACAAATAGAAAAAAATTATTTCTCATAGGACATTTAGATACTGTCTTTGAACCCGATATGCCTGCGAATCCATTTACAATGTTAAATGATTCTACTGTCACAGGACAAGGCGTGAATGATATGAAAGGCGGAAATGTTGTAATGATTATTGCCCTACAAGCATTACATGCACAGGGTTTATTAAAGGACGCTGATATTATTGCTTATTTAACAGGTGATGAAGAACATGCAGCTAATCCACGCGAAATAAGTAGGAGAGATTTTATAGAAAGAGCAAAGCAAACTGATATTGCTCTTGCTTTTGAAGGTGCTAATGGATTGAATTCAGTGGCCACGGCACGTCGGGGTGCTAGTGGATGGTCTTTAAATGTAAAAGCAAAAACAGGACATAGCTCGGGCGTGTTTACCCCCAATGCTGGATTCGGGGCTATTTATGAAGCAGCTAGAATTGTGAATGAATTTAGGGTACAATTAAGTACTGAAAAATACCTAACCTTTAATCCCGGTGTATTTATCGGAGGTTCTGAAATGAATTATAATGCAAGCAAATCATCAGGTACGGCTATTGGTAAAACAAATATTATTTCACCCGCTGTGACAGTCACCGGCGACCTTCGTTTTTTAACTGAGGAACAAAAGATAAATGCAAGAAAAAAAATGAGCGCCATTGTAGCTAATAATTTAGCAGGTACAAAAGCCACCATTAAATTTACAGATGGCATACCAAGTATGGCGCCTACGGAAGGCAATAATAAGTTACTTGAAGTTATTAGTGGTGTAACTAAGGATTTGGGCTTGGGCGTAACAATGGCAGGTGATCCTGGCTCTCGTGGTGCAGGAGATATCTCATACATAGCTGCCTATGTTGATTGTATTGATGGCTTAGGTGCATCTGGAAAGGGAGCGCATGCGCCTGGCGAAACCATTAACTTAAGAGAATTCCCTTTTTTGATCAAAAGGGCAGCGCTCACTATATATAGGTTAAGTAAGTAGTTTTCAATAGAATATGATTTGATTAGCCCAAAGCTTCATTTTTTGCAGTGTTGTACAATTTTTTGTAACTTTTGATTGAATCTATAATTTTAAAATGGTATTTTGATACTAGCCATTTTATTAATGATAAGATGGTGTCCTTCACGCTTAATTTTAAAAGTATTAAAAATGGTTAATGTCATTTGGGTAGTATTGGTTTTATTTGCCTTATTATATATTTATGTATTCGCGGTTGACATCATTAAAAATAAAAACAAACTAGAAAATGTAAGTTGGTTAAAAACCGGACTGATTGGTTTTGTTGTCAATTTTTTTGACGTATTGGGTATTGGCGCGTTTGCGCCACAAACCGCACTTTTAAAGTTTACAAAACAAACTACTGATAAATTAATTCCAGGCACCATGAATGTGGCAAACACCTTGCCAGTTTTAATTCAGGCAATTATTTTTATTCAAGTGGTTGAAGTGGAGCCCGTTACTTTAGTGGTCATGTTTTTAACCGCGATGACAGGGGCAATTTTAGGCGCAGATATAGTTGGAAAACTTTCTGAAAAAAATATAAGGTTAACCATTAGTATTGCTTTATTAATTACAGCAGGGTTCATGTTTGCTAACAAAATGCACTGGATACATGGGGAAGGAGTAGCGATTGGCATTCATGGTTGGAAATTAGTTATTGCGGGGGTCGTAAACTTTATTTTAGGGGCAATGATGACTGCGGGTGTTGGCTTATATGCACCCTGTATGGCCCTGGTTTATTTATTAGGATTATCACCTCAGGTAGCGTTTCCCATCATGATGGGCTCATGTGCGTTTTTAATGCCGCCAGCTTCCTATAAGTTTATAAAATCAGGAGCGTACAATAAAAAAGCAGCATTAGGGATGGCCATTCCTGGAATATTGGCTGTGCTAATTGCAGCACTTGTCATTAAATCATTACCATTGGATACCCTAAGATGGTTGGTGCTAATTATCATATTATACACTTCCATAACCATGTTTTTGAGTGCTATTAAAAACAAATAAAATGCTAAATATTATTTGTAAATTTATTTAAACTAAATAGGTATGACAAATTATCCAAGTATATTTAATGATGTTATTGGTCCAGTGATGCGGGGGCCTTCAAGTTCGCATTGTGCTGCCTCACTTCGTATCGCTAGAATTTGTCGTGATTTGATGGAGGAACAAATCAAAAATATTGTAATCACCTTTGATCCGAATGGCTCCTTAGCGACTACACATAAAAGTCAAGGATCGGATATGGGTTTGTTTGGTGGATTTTTAGGTTGGGAGGCTTATGATGAACGTTTGCAAGATTCCGAAAAACATTTAGCCACCGCAGGCATTAATTATGAAATAAAAATTGACGAGCTAGCGGAAAAGCACCCCAACACTTATCAAATAGTATTGACGAATGATAAGGAAACCAGAGCATTAGTTGCCATTTCAACCGGAGGTGGTATGATTGAGGTGATTAATATCGATGGAAATAAAGTTTCAATGGCTGGAGATTATTTTGAAACATTAATTTATTGTACCGATGCTACAAGTATCATTAATTATTTAACGGCAACCATCCTATTTGATGAAATCACTTTTCATCAAGGCGTTCATTCTTTCATTGAAATTAAATCGCAAAATAGCATTGCTGAAAATATTTGTTATGAAATAAAGCAAATGCCTACAGTGACTTGTATTAAAGCGATTAATCCTGTACTGCCCATCATGGCACGAAAAAATTTAAAGGTTCCATTTATTACTTGTAATGAAATGATGGAATACAATAAAGGTAAAAATAAAGCACTCTGGGAGTTGGCGGTTGATTATGAAAGTATCCGTGGCAATATTAGCTCCGCATCCGTAATGGAAAAGATGAAAGCGATTATTCAAATTATGCGAAGTGCAATTGATACAGGATTAAAAGGGACTAAATATAAGGATCGAATTTTAGGTAGTCAATCCCCTCAGTATAAACAAACATTTGAAGCGAATCAATTAATTGGCGGCGATGTAATCAATAAAACCATTATGTATGTTTCAGCCATCATGGAGGTGAAAAGTTCCATGGGTGTTATTGTTGCCGCGCCAACTGCAGGTTCCTGTGGCGGATTACCCGGCGTAGTATTTGGTACTGCCGATTGTATCAATAATAATGAAGATGCTATTATAAAAGCAATGTTATCTGCAGGGCTTATTGGTGTTTTTATTGCAGCGCACGCAACTTTTGCAGCAGAGGTAGGCGGCTGTATGGCAGAAACGGGTTCAGGGGGTGGAATGGCAGCTGCGGCGCTTGTTGAAATGAATGGCGGAAGTTTGGAGCAATCAATTGC
>DOMR01000277.1 GCA_003509845.1 Chitinophagaceae bacterium
TATTTATGTAAAGATAGGGATAAACTGTTAATAAACTAAAATATTTAGTATTTTTTTACTAATTTGATTAGTTTTTTACTAATTATGAACTAAATCATTGATATTCAATTGATTAAAATTTAGTAATCAGCGAAACTTTCATCTAAAATAGTGAAATTAGTTAGTAAAAAGTGGCTAAAACAACAACATCGACCTAAAAAATCGATGTTGCATAGTAATTAAAAATAGGTTGCTCCTACAACTTCACCATCTTAAACTGTTGGGCTATTTTATTATCATTGGAGGTAATCCTGATGATATAAGTACCCCTAGCTAGTTGACCAAGTTGTATTTTAGTTCCTGCCGTAATATTTTGCTGAGTGGCCACCTTTGATCCTGTGGCTACATCATATACTTCTATGTTTAGTTTTTGATAACCCTTCACTATAAAATCAAAATTCAGTTGATTTACAAAAGGATTAGGGGCGAGTTTGATAAACTCGTCTTTACTTAGATTAATAATATCAGTTACTAAATAATAATAAGCTGCGCTCATGACACTTGTACAACCACTGGTCGTTGTTTTTGCTGTGTAGGAGCCTGCGGTAGTTGGTTTATACTTTTGTGCGGTATCGGTAATCGCAGATCCATCTTTATACCACGTAGTTCCCGGTGCACCTGATAATAAGAAATTTGCAGTGTCTCTTGACAAGGTAGGGGCGCCTGGGATTGGTTTTGTTGTAACGACTACTTTGGATCTTGGTCCTTCACATCCTGTGGCTGTTATGATTTGACTGAGATAATAATTAGCAGATCCAACAGTTGCGGTGCTTGGTTTTATTGCAGTGCTACTTCCTGTTCCTCCTGTTGCATTAGTACCATACCATAATAGGGTGGCTCCTGTGCTTGTATTTAATCTTATCGTATCTGCGCTTGCATTATTACAATAATTTGTATCTCGCACGACTGGTGCTATTGGTAATGGATTTATAGTCACACCTATTTTTGCTCTTGCGCCCTCACATCCTGTACTATTATTTTTTTGGCTTACATAATAATTAAACGAACCCACTGTTGTAGTAATTGGTTTACTACCTAGGACACTTCCAGTTCCTCCTGTTGCGCTAGTGCCGTACCAATTTAAACTATGGCCAGTTAAGGAAGTCGCCTTTAATGTGTCTGCACTAATATTATTACAATATGCTGTGTCTTTTACAGAAGGACTTGCTGGTGCAGGATTAATTTTTACAGTGATTTTAACTCTTGGGCTTTCGCAGCTTGTCGTATTATTTATCTGAGATACATAATATGATTTTGTTGTTGTATCGATAGTGGGCGCAACGACTGCGCTAGCATTACCCGTTCCTCCTGTAGCATTAGTACCATACCAGGTAATACTATTACCACTTGTGCCCGTTGCTAGCAATGTGGAAGAACTTATATTTTGACAAAAAACGGTATCCTTAACTGTAGGTAGTGCAGGTAAAGCGTTTTTTGTAATTGTTATCGTATCGGAAGAAATTACACATTTAAAAGTGTCTGTTCTTGTCACATAAAGAGTTGTACTTTCTAAAAATGTTTTTGATGTGACATTATTGACATCTGACTTTGTTCCATAATACCATTTTAATGTGTCTCTAGGATTATTAATAGAAATTTTTGTACTATCGCCAGAACAAAATGAAAGCTTTGATTGACTTAAAATAGGCTTAGTCATATAACTTAAGGGGCAATTTGGTTTGCCCTTCAATGAATCAAATAAATATTTTGCATAAGGATCATATTGAAAAAAATCTTTTTCTATAAATTTATTTCCGGTTCTAATAAATACAGTTTTTTTCTTTATTTCATTATCAGGACTTGTATACGGAGCCATACCCGTATCAGAGTAGGTGATATCTTTTTTTCCATCACCATCAAAATCATAATAAATGAGTTTGTTTCTGAAATCGGTTCTATTTAAACTTAAAGTATATTCTACCCAACTTAACTCTCTATTAAAAGAGCCGTTGGCCTGTTGAATATAGGCTTCGATAGTCCAATTTAAATGGTTGGTAGCATTAATGTTTATAAAATCGTTTAAGCCGTCGCCATTTAAATCATCTACAATATAATCGTAAACATTCATCGTATTCGTAGAACTTGTAGGATATGGTGTGTTTATTTCCTTGCCAGAAAAGACACCCTTCCCATTATTTATAAGCATTTTATTTTGAATGTTACTTGCTATAAAAATATCATTATACCCGTCTTTATTTATGTCCTTTAAATTAGTATAAAATGAAAAATCAGTCTTCATGTCAACGAAATCCTTGTTAGAGAAATAAGGGAACGCTGCAATTCCCCAAAATATATATGAATGAGAATTAGCGGCTATAAATAAATCTGGTAATTTATCGCCGTTTAAATCGGCAACAGATCCATGTTCATGTGCAAATTGATCAAGAAGTGCTTTCGGTTCTAGTTCTAATTTGGTTAAATCATAGCCGCCCTTGCCATCACTAATAGCTATAGTTACTTGTTCGTTTGGATTACTATCGTACATTTCATCTCTGTGTCCAAAAATTACTAAATCAACATAATTATCATCATTTAAGTACACTGCGGAAACCTTTGTTGGAGCGCCTATAAAATTTGTTTTATCATTGATTAAATTTTTCTCTTCAAACTTTAGGTTCGCCGGATTCCAGATTAAAAAGGAGAGGTTGGCTTTTTTACCACCAAATGCTGATCCGCTATTAAATACATCAATATATCCATCATTATTAAAATCGCCATTGCAAATTGATTGTGTCCAAGCACAATAAGCTTCACCTTGAGGTGGAGCATAAACTTCATAGTTTTTTTGAAAAACACAAATCATTATATCACTTAGCACGTTTGTATTTTCCCAATACTCGGTTCCAAGTTGTCTTGCATTAGCAGCTACTTTATATCCAGTAAAGTTGTCTAATGCATTTGTTTTTGTTGCAAAAGTTTTTGGAGATTGCGCATTTAAATTGCAGCACACTAAAATCCCAAAGGCGAAGATTGCTCTTTTCATTAATTAAGTTTTAATCAATCCTTTGGGGGTACAATAAAGTTAGGGTAAATTCCTACAACTTCACCATCTTAAACTGTTGGGCTATTTTATAATCATTAATACTTCAATCTATATTTTTTGTTTATCTTAAATCCTTGTTTTGTATTCTCCCACCAAAAATAGGTCCATTTGGGACTTCCTAATCTACTTTTCGAGTAGGTTGGGTAATATAAATCTATATCACCATCTCGATCAATATCCTCACACCATACTTGAAATTCAGAAATTAAATTTTTATCATACTCTATAAAATCTTTCTTATACACAAATTGGGTGCCTGAATTTTCGAAATAATCTTGAAAAAATGAGGGGACTCCATTTTCTACACTTAAGCTACCTATAACAAGATCCATGTCACCATCTCCATCTCCATCAAATAGCGTTATTCTGTCACTGGTTGGATTTTTTTGTGGATAGGTATATTTTTCAATCAATTTCCCAACTATATTCATATTGATGACCGTTTTTTTGGTAACAATATTTAACATTGCTTCGTTTGTATTTTGATTTGCATAAAAATTTACAAAATCAATACTGCCATCTTTATCATAATCATATTTATTATATATACCTTGTTTGAATAAAGGAGTTAAAGTTCTTTTCTCAAATTTATTATTACCAAGATTTTTATAATACACACCTTCACGCATTTCTGAAACTAACAAATCATGCAATCCGTCAAAATCCCAATCAAATATATTTAAATTGAATTGTGATTGTTTTGGGATATTTAAAATTTCAGTAACGTTATAATCAAGACTTCCTTTTGACATTAACAGGTATGTATTTACTCCATTAAATCTTATGTCCCCATTACCGTAATCCCACTCGCCCATGTATGTTAAGCCAAAGTCTAAATAACCATCGTTATTTAGATCACGATAATCAAATAATAAACGATTTAGTGAATCCCTAATACCTGGATTCTTTTCTTTAATATTAAATGAGAATATGTCTTTCCCTGTATAGTCTTTTACATATAAAGTGGCTTGTTTTTTGGGATCGGAACTTACACCACTCCATGTAATAATATCAGGTATACCATCTTTATTTAAATCATATGTTCCATTTTTCGCTTGCGCATGGTCATTCCAATTAAGATCTTTAAATAAATCAGTATTTATAGCTGGAATAAAGGGAATATTAGTGGCACTTATAGTTTTAGAGCTTGTATTGCTCGCGGTATTTTTTGAAGTAACATTTATTACAACTGAGTAATTTCCCATTCTAAAATGCCCAGGAATATTTAAACTTAAGCTCAAAGCATTGATTGTTGTATCTAACTTAAATATCTGTTTTGAACTATCACTCCATGTAGAGGTAACAGAATATATTACACCTGCTGCTGGAAGCTTTGAGCTTATGGTAATAATAAGTGGTAATGTGTCAGCAATATTATAAGTCCCCGTATCTAAATTGGTAGTGAATTTTATAGCCTCTTCCTGCACAACAACAGTTGGTGTTGGTGGTGGTGTATCAGGAACTGATGTTTTATTACAAGCAAAAACAAATAAAATACCCAAAACAAAGATTGCTTTTTTCATAGACTTAGTTTTTATATATTCTTTGGGGGTATAATAAAGTTAAGTAAAATCCTACAACTTCACCATCTTAAACTGTTGGGCTATTTTATTATCATTCGAGGTAACTCTGACGATATAAGTACCCCTGGCTAGTTGACCAAGTTGTATTTTAGTTCCTGCCGTAATATTCTGCTGAATGGCCACTTTTGATCCTGTGGCTACATCATATACTTCTATGTTTAGTTTTTGATAGCCCTTAACGATAAAATCAAAGTTCAGTTGATTAATAAATGGATTAGGGGCTAGTTTGATAAATTCATCTTTACTTAGATTAATAATATCAGTTACTAAATAATAATAGGCCGAGCTCATTACACTTGTACAACCATTGGTCGTTGTTTTTGCCGTGTAGGAGCCTGCGGTAGTTGGTTTATACTTTTGTGCGGTATCAGTAATCACAGATCCATCTTTATACCACGTAGTTCCCAGTGCACCTGATAATAAGAAGTTTGCAGTATCGCGAGTAATTGAGGGGGCAGATGGAATACCGTATTTTTTTATTTGTATGGTATCAGATGATATAACACAACCCAAGCTATCGGTTCTTGTAACAAATAGTTTTGTACTATCTGTAAATGTTTTATTACTCAAGTTTGTCAAATCACTCTTGGTGCCATAATACCATTTTAATGAATCTCCTTTATTAATATTAGATATGGTAAGTTTTAATGAGTCGCCAGAACAAAAATCATATTTAGTTGTGGAGAAGGTAGGTTTAATCAGATTTTTACAAAATGTTACTGTCATTTCATACAGATTAAATTTATGTTTTTCAGATAAGGTTGCCTGTGAACTATAACTACCTGTATTTTGGAAACCAAAAAATTTTAATTTATTATTTACAAAAAAGCCTTTTACATAACCAGGATAAATACCGGGAATTGATAAATCATTTGTTAAATAATTAAATGTTCCTTTTGTATTTCTCCATATTGATGCCTGAAGCTTAATTCCATAACCCCTCCAACCATTGTCTGTATAATGTGGGCCATTGGGTCCCGGATTAATTCTAAATTGTGTGCCGAAGTTAGATGGATGTACAATAATATCAAGCCAACCATCTTTATCCACATCAGACACCTCAAACTCTCTAAATGCGTTAGAAGAATCGGGATAGCTTCCTTTTGAGGTATCACTATAGTTTAAAATTTGATCTGGTTCAAAAATTCCATCTTTTTTGCCTAACCATATTTGAATTTTTCCATTTGGATAGCCCTCAGTTGCAATTGCCATATCATCAATCCCATCTTTATCAAAATCTGCTAATTTAATAGAAGTGCTATTTGCACCCTCTTGTTTTGCTTCAGAAAATACACCTAATGTATTTGCTTTTTTATAAAATTCATACGCCTTTGATATTGAACTATAGGCATAAATTAAATATCCGTATGCATCTCCGGAAGAGCCATATTGAGTTACAATTATTTCAGGATGCTTATCTCCTAAAATATCTTTTATTGCAACAGCACCCGGACCTGCTACAAATCCAAGGGATGTGGGTAATATCATTGTATTAACTCCGTCTATAAATGTTGTATCGTTTTGTTGAATATACGGATGAAGTCCGCCAATACCCTTCCAGGGATCATAACTTCCCATATGAAGTCCCATTAAATCATATTTACCATCCAGATCTAAGTCACCAACTGCAACAGAATGATAAAAACTTTTATATTTAGAAATTTTTGTCCACTTTAATTTGTCATTACTATTTTTTACTGTCCAAATATCTCCATATGGCCATGGATTTCCACTTTCCAATCCATGGTCTGCATAAGCAATTGTAGTTGAGTCAACAAAAACATAATTTCTTGCATTTCCCATAGCCGCTTCTGGATAAATATTTTCTAATTGCCAATTTCCGGATTTGTTTATCAAATGTATTGGCGGCAACCCCCCTTCTCCAAGTGCCGGTGTTCCAATAATATGTTCAATGCCGGCAATAGAATACAAAATAGAACCCGAAACAGAATATTCTAAGGGACCACCTATCCCCATATTGTTAATTCTATTTGCATTTGAATCATTTATAGATATAGAAAATGTTTTTAGTCTTAGGGCAACTTGTCCTTCTTTTTCAACTGTAAATGGTTTTTCATTTACACAACCACCTAGATTTGTTCTTACTATCTTATAATCTCCGGTTTCATTTATTGTAATACTATTTGTATTTCCTATGATTTTGTTATTCTTATACCAAATGGTTTTCATACCATCAATTGTATCCACATAAATTTTTGTTTTTGAATCATTATATGGAATAGATGTTAGACCGTGAATATTAATTACCGGTTTGTAAACATCGCAAGGAAAGCGGAATTGTGACAAATCTATCTTTGCAATTCCATTTGTATTATCCCAATTACTAAATGTTGTTTCACCTCCTTCTGATAAAAATAAAATGTTTGCTGATTTTTCTGAAATATTATAAATTGGATAAAAAAACCAGCCCATTTTTAATGCCTGAAAGTCACTATCATTCTTAAAATCTAATTTAAAACCTTGAATTTTTTTACCAGTATTTAATAAAACTCGTTTATTTAATAATTCTTTTTTTATTATTGTGTCCCCATTATCCCAGCCCCACCAACCCCAACCATTTACCGGCAAGATGTCTACAAGTCCGTCATTGTTTAAATCTTCCACTTTTATGCCATTACCATGTGCTATCCTTACTGGATCGTATTGTAAGGCGCTATCAAGCCATTGATTTGATATGTTACCATACTTATTATAAACCTGAATTCTTGTATGAGACAATCCCAAATCTAATTCAACCGATTTTCCAGTTAGATCTTTAATTTGTGTGAATTCTTGTGTAACTACTTCATAAATTCCATCATTATCCATGTCTACTACATGAATTCCAAAATCAATTACCGGCAAATAGTTATAAAAATAATCACCTTTCTGTTTTTTTTCAGAAGTAATTATCGCAACAGTATCATGCTTACTGATTAATGATAAAGAATCTCCTTTATTAAATGAAATGATAAAAATTGAATCTTTGAAATTTATCAATCTCTTTTCAATTGCAAAAAATATTTTACCACCTTTTTCGTCCGATTGAACAGCTCTTGATAACAAATCTAAATCAGTTCCCCTTAGCGTTGTTCCTCTGTATAGTTCTTCATTAATTAATCCATACTTATATAGTAAATTAGGGTCTTGGTGATTGGGATCAGTATTTTGAGGTTTATCATAATTAGAAATTATGATTTCTTTTTGAGGTGTATTATTAATATTTAAGAGTCTGCCAGATTCGGTATTATAATTGTTTGGAAATAAAACCCTTTTAAAATAATCACCTTTATTTAAAAAGAGTTTATCAAATGTGTGTTCTGGATTGTTAGTATACCATTCTGCCTGTTTGTTTTCTGGCTTTCCGTGATAGTTTTGTGTGGGCAATAAAATATCAGCGCGATTATCACCATCTACATCTCCAACATCAAATAATCCAGGATCACCTTCAGAATAGAGGTTTGCTTTATTTGTGTTTTTAAACTCTGTTTTTGTCGCAGTTGATTTATTATAATAAACAGATATGACTCCTCCTCTATTAATATTTTGGTATGGTTGAAGAAGATAATCTAGCAAGCCATCATTATCAAAATCTGCTTGTCTAATCCAGCGATTAAATGATCTATAATATCCTTTTGAAACAGCTTCTTTTTCAAAAACTGAATCCATTTTAAAAATATTTTTTTCAACACTTAAAACGGGAATTTGTGCAACACCTAGAATAGAAAATGAAATGAATACAGCGGTAAAGATAAATTTCCTCCCCATACAATAAAATTGTTAAGTTATTAAATAACCTTTGGGGGTATTGTGAAATTACGATTTATATATTAACTGCTGGAAACTAAAAAGCCACCGGATTGCGGTGGCCTTAATTAATTCTATCTTTTGGGAGGCTATTTAAGCTGCTTTAAAAACACTTTTCGGTATTCCACTTTCATGGTTTTGGAAACATGCACTTGAAAACCCAATAAACCGCTCATTTTGCGCTTTTCGGGATCCTCATCTGTAACCTCACTCATTAAGACTCCATTAATATAGTGTTGCATGTGGTTGCCCCTAACGATGATATGAATATCATTCCAGTCGTTGGTTTTAATTTTAGCTTTTAATGAATCTGCATTTCCTATTGTGCCTGTGATGGTAGGTTTAACATCGGTTTTTAAAAGGGCAATTTCACCACGATTTGCTAAAAATCCACGACCGCGCTCTTCATAGTTTTGTCCAGTGTAAACATTACCACCATCGATATCTGCTTGGTATCCTTTTAATGCGTATTTAATTGTAGGAAGCTCCTCGCTTCTATAATTAATACCACTATTACCATCGACGCTTATGCGATACTTTGCTTTTAATTCAAAATCTGCAGGTAAGCTTTCACGGTAAATTAAAAACGTATTTGTTTTAATGGGTGTTTGTGGTGTTACCTCTCCAACAAAACTATTGTCCTTCACTTTCCAAAAAGTAGTATCTGCATCCCAACCTGCCATGGACTTGCCGTCAAATATTTTAACAAAGCCATCCTTCATTTGTTGTGCATTCGTTGTAAGTGTATTACCTAACAAACAAATAGCGATTAGGATTCGGAAAGTATTTTTTTGATTCATTTAATTTTAAATTAATTTTTATCTGCCATTTTATTTAACACTACAATCCTTCCAACTACGCGTAGCTGCGGATTGCGAAACTGCATCACAAACTTTTTGCGTATCCAATGCTTCTTTAAAAGTAGGAGAACATGATTCGCCCGTTTCAATGCTTCTTAAAAAATCAGCGGCTTGATGTACAAAAGAATGTTCATATCCAATACTCAATCCTGGAACCCACCACTTGTCCATATAGGGATGATCACCATCGGTGATATGTATGGTTCT
Source organism: Chitinophagaceae bacterium (assembly GCA_003509845.1). Taxonomy (GTDB): domain Bacteria; phylum Bacteroidota; class Bacteroidia; order Chitinophagales; family Chitinophagaceae; genus Sediminibacterium. The sequence goes on from DOMR01000277.1 coordinate 9,540, forward strand.
CCAACCTTTTAATTTTGATTCATCGGTATTATCATAAAACTCCAATCTATTTAAGTCATGTAAATCCCAACGAATAGATGCATTTGCACCATTAATTTCAAAAGTATATAATGCTTTATGGCCACGTGCATATCTGGTTGATTCAAATAAACCCAATGAACCATTATTAAAATGACACAAGAAAGAACATGCATCATCAATTTTTACCTCTTCTACTTTTCCCGTTAATTGATGCATGCGTTGTTTAACAAAAGTTTCAGTCATGGCAGAAACATCTTTAATGCCGCCATTCAACCACATCGCTGTATCAATACAGTGTGAAAGTAAATCACCCAACACACCCGAGCCAGCTACGGCTGCGTCCATGCGCCACAATCCTTCACCACCCTGCGGTAGCGCTTCGTTGATGGTCCAATCCTGTAAAAAGTTTGCACGGTAATGATATATTTTTCCCAGCTTACCTGAGTCAATAATTTGTTTGGCCAAAGTAACTGCTGGTAAACGACGATAGTTATACCAAACGGTATTTTTTACACCAGCTTTTTCAATGGCATCTACCATTAATTGTGATTCTGCTAAATCGCGCGCTAATGGTTTTTCACATAAGATCATTTTTCCTGCAGCAGCTGCAGCGATTGCAATTTCAGCATGTGTATCATTGGGTGTACAAATATCTACTGCATCAATATCAGCGCGCGCAATAATTTTTCTCCAGTCAGTTTCA
>DOMR01000172.1:0-1719 GCA_003509845.1 Chitinophagaceae bacterium
TTTTCAACCAACCCAATGATCGGCACTTTAATATTTGCTTGGCCAAACATAGCGATTGCTTTTTTAGCATCTGCGAGTGCCACTGTTTGTGGTGTAGTCACAATTACTACCCCAGTAACAGGCACCGTTTGCATAATTGTTAAATGTATATCGCCTGTTCCAGGAGGCATATCAATCACTAAATAATCTAACGCTCCCCAATCCACATCAGTAATGAATTGGCGAATAGCACTACTTGCCATTGGACCTCTCCAAACCACCGCATCTTTTTCATCCACTAACAAACCGATACTCATTAAATGAATACCAAATTTTTCCATAGGCAAAATAATTCCTTTACCGTTATCATCTTTCATCAACGGGCGTTGTCCACGAACACCAAACATAATAGGTACACTAGGGCCATAAATATCCGCATCCATTAATCCAACTTTTGCACCTCCTTCCGCTAATGCCAATGCTAAATTTGCAGATACCGTGCTTTTACCAACACCGCCCTTGCCACTTACTACCGCAATAATATTTTTCACTTGCGCTAAAACCGATTTCTCATCCTGTCTTCTACTGGTTGTATTTGAAGTAAAGTTAACAGTAACAATCGCCTGCTTGTTGACCAATAATTTAATCGCATTTTCACAAGCATTTTTCATCAAATCCTTCATTGGACATGCTGGTGTAGTTAATACAATGGTAAAACTTACATGATCACCATCCACTACTAAATCGGTAATCATATTCAAAGTAACCAAGTCCTTACCCAAATCCGGCTCCTGCACATTACTTAATGCCTTTAGTATCAAATCCACTGTCATTTTGAAAGTTTTTGTTAAAAAAATAGCGACGTGCAAAGTTAAGTCTCAATAGGCTTATTTTGCAGTTTTAATTGGAGGATTATCCATTTTTATATAAAAAACAGCCCATTTTGATCCTAAAAAATGCTGCGGTTTTTTAAGGATTGCCCCTTAATTTTGCACCACATGCGACAAGGACACCTATTTATACTTTTAATCGTTTTTGCATTAACGCCATTCACCAATTTTGCGCAAACAACTGCGCCAGATATTTACCGTGATTCGGTCGTACAATTGTATGGGGTGGTGATGACTGCAGATAGTTTAAAAGCCATTCCATTCGCAAGTGTGGTCGTAAATAAAAAAGGGCGAGGCACTATCACCAATAACGATGGGGTATTTTCGATTGCAGTTAATAAAGGAGAAAATATTACCTTCTCCTGTATTGGATTTAAAAACAGAACTATTTTAATCCCCGAAAATTTAGAAGGCAACCAATATAGTGTGATTCAATTAATGATCAATGACACTAATTTTTTACCTGCCACTATTTTAAAACCGCGTCCTACCAGAGCACAATTTGAACGCGATTTTGTGAATGCAAAAATCGACGACGACTTATACGAAACGGCAAGAAAAAACACTAGCGCAAGTCAAAAAAGAATCATCTTATCTAGTTTACCTTTTGATGGGAAAGAAGCAGTTGGCGCATCGCTCAACCAGCAGGCATCAAAATATTATTATTCAGGTCAATTGCCGCCAATGAATATATTAAACCCTGCAGCTTGGAAAAGTTTTATTAACTCATGGAAAAGGGGTGATTATAAATCAAGAAAAAAATAATACATGAAAATGATTGCAGTCATTGGCGCAGGAACCATGGGAAATGGTATTGCACATGTATTTGCACAACATCATTTTTTAGTAC
>DOMR01000172.1:1903-7896 GCA_003509845.1 Chitinophagaceae bacterium
GGTATTGGAGATGCTGATTTAATTATTGAAGCCGCCACCGAAAATAGTGTTGTTAAAAAAAAGATATTCGCAGCCATGGATACATATGCAAAGCCTAATTGCATATTAGCAACAAACACATCAAGCATTTCTATAAGTGAACTAGCCGCAGCTACACAAAGACCTACCCAAGTGATAGGAATGCATTTTATGAATCCGGTACCTGTGATGAAATTAGTGGAAGTAATTAATAGCAAAGAAACAGATCCCTCAGTTACTAAAACAATTGTATCCTTAACGGAACAATTAGGTAAAATACCTTGCGTTGTGAACGATTTTCCTGGATTTATCGCAAATCGAATTTTAATGCCCATGATTAATGAAGCAATTATTGCTTTGTCGGAGGGCGTCAGCGACGCTGGCACCATTGATCAAATTATGAAATTAGGTATGGCCCACCCCATGGGGCCTTTGCAACTAGCCGATTACATTGGGCTCGATGTTTGCAAAAATATTTTAGAGATCATGGAAGCAGGATTCAATAATTCAAAATATGCGCCTGCAGGTTTATTGGTACAAAAAGTTGCCGAGGGGAAATTAGGCGTTAAAACAGGGGAAGGATTTTATAAATATTAAGTCCTCACTCGAACGGCTAGCTTAAACCAACTTAAGTAATAAATAACATTATATAATTAGTGTTAAACAACTAAGGTGGTGGAATAACTTACGCCTTTTAGCTCATTTAATTTGTTCATGACTTCATCCAATCGTATTTTAGGAATCCCGACTTTTAAAGAAACAAATAATTGTGCTGATTGTGAAACCACAGAACAATTATATTGTTTTAAAACCATCATCACTTCATTCATTTGATGGTAATCAAAATTAATTTCATAGTTCAACTCCACAGCTTTTTGAATTTGCGGGGTTAACTGCAATGCAAATGAAGTAGCCGTTTTATACGCATGAATCAAACCAGGCACGCCTAATAAACTACCGCCAAAATAACGGACCACCACCACTAGTACATTGGTTAATTCCTTGCTATCCATTTGACCCAAAATAGGACGCCCAGCTGTTCCAGACGGCTCACCATCATCACTCACCCTAAAGGTAACGCCATCAACACCTAGGCGATAAGCAAAGCAATGATGTACCGCTTTGGGGTGTTCCTTTTTTAATTGTGCGACTAATTTTTTACACTGATCAATAGTTTGTGCTGGATAAGCATAAGCAATAAATCTGCTGCCCCGATCCTTAAATTCAGCCATGGCCGTTTGCTCGATGGTATTATAATGAAAGGGGCTCATGCAGTAAATAAATAGTATTTATAATTAATTGATGTAAAGCTAGTTCATAATGCGTAATCATTAGTAACATTGCAGTATGACTTTACTAGAAAGCAAACAAGCATTAAAAGCGCAACTAGCAGATCAATTTGACGCCATTGAACTGAACAGCTTATTGTCCATGTTATTTGAACATGTTACTGGAAATAATCAACTACAACAAGTCATTCATAAAAACGATCAGTTAAGCGAAGTACAAGTAAATGAGCTGAAGAAATATGGGGAAGAATTAGCCAAAGGAAAACCCATACAATATATTTTAGGTAAAGCTTGGTTCATGGGTAAAGAATATATAGTTAACGAGCAGGTATTAATACCACGCCCTGAAACTGAAGAGTTAGTAGAATGGGTCCTTGAATATGCAGAAATTATTAATAAGCCTTTACATATCATTGATATTGGAACTGGCTCTGGCTGCATCCCCATTGCATTAAAAACAGCCTTGCCCAATTGCACCATTACTGGATTAGATATTAGCGAAGGCGCATTAGCAGTTGCCAAATTAAATGCAACACAATTAAATACAAATATTGAATGGATACAACAGGATATTTTAATGTCTGCTTCCATGCCAAGCAATTATGATATTATAGTGAGCAACCCACCCTATATTCCATTTAATGAAAAAGTAAATATGCAAGTGCAAGTAAAAAATTACGAACCCGCACTCGCGTTGTTTGTCACCAATGAGGATCCTTTAATTTTTTATAGAATTATCGCAAGATTGGGTAAACAATGCCTAAACCCCAATGGGCAATTATTTTTTGAAATGCATTATGACCAAGGCAAAGCCATCCAAACCTTATTTGACGAAATGGGCTATCACGCAGAATTAAGAAAAGATATGTTTGGAAAAGATCGAATGATTCGCGCAAGCTTAAAACCAAAACAAGGGGCATAATTAACGAGAAGGATCAACGGCGATTACAGGCGTTGCCCCTAATTGCTTTATAATTTGCATGACTCTAATAGTAGTACCTAAACTTGCAACACTATCTCCATTAATCACCACCGAAGGTTTATCTGTTTCCTTTGCTAAAAATATTTTTAATTGACTAGCCAATGAATCTATGTTTACAGGTGCTGAGCCTATAAATAATTTTTGATCCTTATCAATGGTCACAACCACTGTTTGTTTGGCCTTGGTATCTGTGGATGACTTAGGATTTGATACTTTAATGACATTTGGATTTGCCAAAGTAGACACAATCAAAAAGAACAATAGTAATATAAACAAAATATCATTGAGTGCTCCAGTATGCACTTCAGGCGAATGTCTCAATCTAGGTTTTAAATTCATAATTGATAGATTAAGAATGAGTAGGCTCTTGTAAAATATCTAAAAAATCAGCACTCGCTGTTTCCATTTTATTGGCAGTCTTGTCAATTTGAGTAGTTAAATAGTTATGACCTACATAAGCAATCAAACCAATAATTAAACCAGTAGCTGAAGTGATCATTTTGGTATAAATACCACCAGCAATGGTATTTAAAGTATACTCACCAGTGGATGCGATACCATAAAACAATTGCACCATTCCTATAATCGTTCCTAAGAACCCAAACATGGGTGCAATTCCTGCCACCAATGATAAAATATTTAAATTTCGTTCCATGGAATACATTTCAAGCTTACCTACATTTTCCATACTCTTTTCTATAGCGTCTAATGGCTTGCCAATACGCATGACTCCTTTTTCAATCATCTTCGCCACCGGATTATCTGTATTTTTTGCCAATGTTTTAGCTGCACCCAAATTGCCAGAAATAATATTATCACGGATAATAAGCATGAACTTAGGATCAATGGTTCCCGCTTTTTTAATAGCAATCATTCGCTCAAAAAAAACATAAATCGCAATCACTAATAAAAGATATAATGGGTACATGATGTACCCCCCTTTTTGCAATAAGCTGAATAAGGATATTTTATTTTCGGCAACTTGTAACAAGAATAACATGGCGTTCAATTTATTTTTAAAGTTAAAAGGTTTTATTTGAAAATGGGTGCATGTGAATAACTATCAATTTGTTAAAATATTTCCACCAAATTAACAAGCACTTCCACCGACTTTTGCATATCAGAAACGCCAATCCACTCATGCTTGCTATGTATGGCTTGCATACCCGTAAAAATATTGGGTGCCGGAAGTCCTAAAAAACTTAACCTGCTACCATCCGTACCCCCTCGAATGGGTTCCACAATGGGCACAACACCTGCTTTTTTATAAGCAGCTAATGCGTTTTCCACTAAAATGGGATGAAGATCGATGACCTCACGCATATTTCTATATTGCTCTTTAATCGTATAGGTAATATGGGCTTTCGAAAAATCAGGATTTTGCAATAAGACATGATCGGCAATCGATTTTAATTTATTGACATGATCTTTTAGCTGGCGCGTGTCATGATCACGAATTAAAAATTCTAATCTTGCTTTTTCTGCCCCTCCTGAAATATGATTTGGGTGTACAAAGCCTTCCCTTTGTTCCGTATGCTCTGGACATAACTCCTGCTTAGGTAATGCGGCAATAATTTCACCAGCTATTTTAATGGCATTTTGCATGACCCCTTTGGCTGCACCCGGATGTGCAATAACGCCATGAATATCCATCGTTAAATAATCAGCACTAAAAGTTTCCATTTCAAAACAACCTAATTCACCCCCATCTAAAGTATATGCATAATCGGCACCTAATTTTTTTAAGTCCAAAAAATCAGTGCCTCTTCCTACTTCTTCATCGGGTGTAAATAATAATTTAATAGACCCATGTAAAATTTCAGGATGTTGCATTAGGTATTCCGCAAAGGACATAATAATTGAAACACCTGCCTTGTCATCTGCACCTAACAAAGTATTGCCAGAGGCGGTAATAATTTCCTTGCCAATAAAATTTTTCAAATAAGGATAAGCATCCGTTGAAATTACTTGCGAATGATCATCGGGCAACACCAATGGCTGTCCATTATAATTTTTATGTAAAATGGGTTTCACATCAGTGCCGCTGCAATCGGGAGCGGTATCCATATGTGCACAAAAACACAACACTGGTTTTTGCGCAACTGTATTCGAAGGAATTGTTGCCATTACATAGCCGTGTGCATCCAACGATACTTGCAAGATGCCCATAGCTTTCAATTCTTCCACCAATAGTTTGGCTAAATTAAGTTGCTTGTCGGTTGAAGGGAAACTAGTGCTATCGGGATCACTCTGCGTATCAATTTGAACATAACGCATAAATCGTTCCGCAATAGCTAACTGATCAAATGACATAATTAATTTTTTAAACTATTTTAATTACCAAAATGAAGCTTGAAGATAATTTGAATTAAGCAATAAAAAAAGGCTTTCTGTTCGCATCGATGAATGAAAACAAGAAAGCCTTTCAAAAAAAATATCATATGTAATTAAGGCATAATTATTTTAGAAGGAGTATCAATACTTACTAATTCTAAAGCAAAGGTTAAATCCTGTCCTGCCAAAGAATGATTCGCATCTAAAACTACTACTTCCTCTTTCACTTCAACCACGGTTACTTGGAATTGTTGTCCTTGACCATTATTCATCGTCAAAGCCATTCCAATGGTTGGATTTAAATCGGCAGGGAACTGCGATTTAGGGAATTCAACAATCATTTCAGGTTGTTTTGGACCATACGCCTCCGCAAATGGGATTTGTATTGTTTTTTTCTCGCCAACAGTCATTCCAAGCACGCCGCTGTCAAATCCTGGAATCACCATACCTGCACCTACTTCAAATTCTAAAGGAGCTCTACCTGTTGAGGAATCAAATGTTTCACCACTAGTCAAGGTACCGTGATAATGCACTTGAATGGTATCCCCATTTTTTACTTGTTGCATATTGTTTTATTTTTAATAAAGCACCTAGGGTGCAAAGCGCAAAAGTACATAATTATGACAGATAAACTAACTTTGCCCCATGGACAATAAACCAAGGATTGTTTTTATGGGTACCCCGGCATTCGCGGTTGCTTCTTTAAGCGCATTATTGCAAGCAAAAATGAATGTGGTGGGTGTGGTTACAGCGCCGGATAAACCTGCAGGCAGAGGCATGCAGCTACAACAAAGCGCGGTTAAACAGTTTGCCCTAGCCCATAACTTACCTATTTTACAACCTGAAAAATTAAAATCGCCTGATTTTTTTGAAGCATTAAAACAATGGGAACCGGACTTACAAGTGGTTGTTGCATTCAGAATGTTGCCGGAACAAATTTGGTCATTTCCCCCCATGGGTACCTTAAATGTGCATGGCTCATTATTACCACAATACCGGGGCGCAGCACCGATAAATTGGGCTATTATTAATGGTGAAAAAGAAACGGGTGTCACCACATTTCAATTGCAACATGCCATTGACACAGGCGCCATATTATTACAGGATCGTATCCCTATTGCGACTAATAATACTGCAGGTGAAATACATGACACCATGATGGAAGTGGGCGCGCAATTATTAGTAAAAACATTGCATGGATTATTTGACAATAGCATTAAAGCAGTCCCGCAGGAACAAGTAATTGGCAATATTACACTCCAACATGCACCAAAAATTTTTACCAAGGATTGTGAAATAGATTGGGAGAAACCATGCGCATCCATACATAATCTAATAAGAGGTTTAGCGCCTTTTCCTGGTGCTATTAC
>DOMR01000023.1 GCA_003509845.1 Chitinophagaceae bacterium
ATTCTCGAAAAATTTAATTAGCATAACTGTTATCCAAATACTTGGCAAAAATAGCTTTTTTTAAATAGATAAGGCGATAGGTAACTAAATCAGGTATAAATAGCAATAAAAGCCTTTAAAATAGGGCCTTAATCACTTTCGCATACTTTATTCAATGCTAATTTTCGCATCTATTTTCCCCGTATAATATATATTTATTTTCTGCTGTGCGCGAATAAGGATGAAGTTGTGTTTTTGTATTTTATTATTGTTTGTTGCTAGTATAGCTATTAACTTATTAATTGAATTTGTTTTTTCACCATTCATTCCAATGATTAAATCTCCTGTTTTAAATCCCATTTGATCAAGGGGGCTTTCATTTTTAATTTCACCAAATGCAACGCCGGATACTTCAAAGCCAACCCCAAATGCGGACATGGATTCATCCTTGGGCTCGGTAATTTTTGTACCCATCCATAAGGCAGCTATTGCTTTTGTTTTATTTACTTTATTAAGTAATGAGGGGAATATCGGTTTTTTAGCAATACTTTTTAATTTACTATTGGTAACGCCAAAATGGGTCATGTCAAAATTGACAAAGCCTAATTTCGATAAAGCAGCTTTGTTTAAAACAGTAAAATCGCCTACTGTAGGATTTCTAAATTGCGGGTCGCCCATGATCGAATTTGAATCGCATCCGTTTTGAATGAATAAATGATTGTTGGAGGTGTCGCCCATAAAAAAGTTAGCATCAATTAATTTTCCCCATTTTTTATTTTCCCCAATCGTATTGTTCATTAATATCTCCTTATAAGTACCAAACAATATATTTTTTGTAAAAACATCACCACTTTCCTTATACCAAACATGTGGGTGAAAGCTATTATTTACGATAATATTATTGCTGGCTGTTCTATTATAACCTTCTCTAAATTTCAAACCTCCATTTAATAATAAATTATTATAAACTTCATATTGACTGGAGCCATCATCCAAGTCAATGTCCCAGCCATGGTCACATCTCCAGCGGTTATGACGAATAATATTTTTGTCAAGCATATCTAAAAAGGGGAGGGTATTATTTTTTGCTACTTGTTCGTGCACGATGCGTTGACTAGGACTCCAGTACCTATCACGACCCCAGGAATTAAAACTTCCATGATCCCCAGTTTCAAGTACCGTATTAAATATGTCTGAATTTTCAATAAGATGTCCGCCAAATGCACCTTCACTAATATTAATGCCTGCTCTTGGAACATCATAAATAGAACAATGATTTACATGTATTTTATTAGCGATTGAAATTTGTATGGGCGCTGTTTGTTTTTCAACCCTGCCCGTCATAGTGATTAAACAATCTTCCACTAAACAATTACTTGGGTAGTTATTATTTAATGGCCCCTTGGTCGTATCAAGTGTTTCATAATTTTGACGGCCATAACCAATCTTTCTATTGCGAACAGCCAAAGTATCGCCCACAAATACAATTCCACTAGCACCACTATTGTGTATATAGCAACTTTTAATGTGTATGTTTTTATTGTAATGATTGACGAGGATGGTATTGCCGCCTACTTGGTCAAACTCGCAATTGCTAATTTCACAGTTTTCTGCCCCTGTAAAAACAATGGCGCCGCCTCTATAGATGGTCCAGTCCGAACGTAATAAGGGATCCTTGTTTTCCATAAAAGTGCGCGCCGTGTGTCTAAATACAAATCCTTTGATATTAATATTTGTTACTGGGTTTTCAATGCTGCCATTGATTTCAATCAAATGGGGTAATCGTACGATTTCTACTTTTGCATCTTTGATGTTTTTATTTTTTGGGTAGTAATAAAGTTTATTCGATACTTCATTTAAATACCATTCGCCAGGGACATCTAATTCCTCAAAAATATTTTCAACCATTCTAAATACTGGATGCATTTTGGATGGGCGATTATTTTGCCAACCGCCTTCCATGAGGAGTGTATTATTTTTATCTTTTCCTTTTATCAGCCAATGCATATCGCCCCACAAATTTTCATGCATTGCATGAATATAGCCACCTTCAGGATGATTCCATTTAGCAATTCGGGATGGTAATAGCACATCGGCTAGCGAATCAAAAATCGCATTGTGACTTAAATCCCAGCTATCAAATACGTTTTTACCAATTTGTGCATTCGGATATCTTGCCATGGGTTGTCTTTCCCCGTTAATGTATAATTGATCAATTTTAGTACCTGGTAAAACATCGGTTACGTAAATTCCATTTTTATATAATGCCCAATTCACTTTTAATTGTGCGCCACCACTAATTATTGCGCCCCCTTCATTTTCGGCACAGTAGGTGATGGAAGCCTTGGCAATTTTATTGTCTTTTTGCGTAAAATGAATGGTATTCGGTAAATAATAAGTACCATTTTTAAATATGACTTGCACAGAAACTGTTGGGTCGCTTTTTTGTGCAATATTTTGCGCGCTTTCAAAGCTGGCCACTGGATGATTAATATCCCCGGTGGCATTGTCATTCCCTTTATTTGAAACGTAAATTTTTATTTGTGCATGTGCGTGAATCATCGTTACGCCAATGAGCATATATAGGAGTAGGATGATTTTCTTTTTCATAGTGGGTAGGGTGTGATTATTTATAACTATTGTGTATTTGTAGGGAAGCTATTTTGAAATTAATCATTTTTATGGACAAAAGCACAAGGTGTATGCTACATCATAATATATAGGGAAGATCGCCTTATTTTGATTTTCATATTGTAATATTTTGTAAATTCAAACTTCGTAAATTGAACAGCAACTATCTTTTAAAAAAAATACTATTCAAAATGATACCCAAACTTAAATCCATTTTCATTTTTATATTCATATTGGTTGGAAGTATAAATTTATTCGCTTCCGGGGAAACGCCAAAGCGACAACCCATTGAAGGCAGATGGGATTTGACGGTTGATTTAGGGGACCGTTTAGCAGCCTCCTGGTTGGAAGTACGCTTGTTGGGCATTCAAACATTAACAGGACATTTTGTTGCGGATGGTGGAAGTGCGCGTCCAATTTCTGAAGTTGTTTTTAAAGACAACAAAGTTTCTTTCCATATCCCTGCACAATGGGAAGTAACTGATAAAGAATTAATCGTAGAAGGTGTTTTAAAAGATGGAAAATTATCCGGCACCATGATTACCCCAAGAGGACAAACCCTTACTTGGGTGGGTGTGCCTGCACCAAGTTTAAAAAGGGACAAAGCACCTGTTTGGGGAAAATCAATACAATTATTTAATGGAAAAAATTTAGATGGTTGGCAAGCATTAGGGAAAGACAATCAATGGGTGGTGGAGAATGGGATATTAAGAAGCCCGCGTCCTGGATCAAATATTAGATCCACCCAAACCTTTGATGATTTTAAATTACATATTGAGTTTCGTTATCCCAAGGAAAGTAATAGTGGTGTTTACTTAAGGGGGCGTTATGAAGTGCAAGTAGAAGATAGCAAGGGTATGGAAGCCACCAATATTCATTTAGGTGGTTTATATGGTTTTATTGATCCATTGGAAATGGTGGCAAAGGAACCAGGTGTTTGGCAATCCTTTGATATTACATTGGTGGGTCGCATTGTAACGGTGATTGCCAATGGTAAAATAATTATTCAAAACCAAATCATTCCAGGAATTACTGGAGGTGCATTGGATAGTCGAGAGGGGGAGCCAGGTCCCATTATGATGCAGGGTGACCATGGCGTTATTGAATATCGCAACATCGTGATTACGCCTGCGAAATAATTTATTAAGATCAATTATCTTTCAAATACTACTTCTTCGTAAGGTATTCTGAAACGTGGGCCCCAAACGCCATCATTCGTTCCTTTACCCACACCGATGATCATATTAATTTCAGCACCGCTGGGCAGATTCAATTGTTTTTTTACGCGTACTTGATCAAATCCTTCCATCGGACAGGATTCAAACCCTTCCGCTGCAATAGAAAGCATAAATGTTTGTGCAGCTAATGCGCATGATTTATGCACGGTGATTCTTTGATCTGCTTTTCCGCCAAATCTTATAAAAGGTTTCCTTAATCCCATAAAAAAACTCATACATCGGCGTATGAAAGCGAAAACACCAAAAATATCACTGCGGTAAGCCAAGGGCATTAATTTACCGTAATAATCTAATCCTCTTTTTTCTAATTTATTAGGTTCGCCTTTGATGGCATCTCTTAATCTATTGTAATTCCATTTAGCACGTTGGGGCCATAAATCTTTTCTTGTTACAAAAACCACGATTTGTTTGGCAGTTTTAGCGGCAGATTGTCCAAGGCACAAAGCAGTGTATTTTTCTCTTTCTTCCTTATTCTTGATCCAATAAAACTCCCATAGTTGCATATTGCTACTATTCGGTGATAATATCGCTCTTTCCAAACTTCGTTTGATGACATCATCTGGCACTTCCACCAATGGGTCAAATTTTCGGTTTGAACGGCGACGATCAATTATTTCTTGAAATTGGGTGGAAAGCATGAAGTACTATTTATTTTATTTAATTTTACAAAACCAAATGGTTGTTATTCAATAACAACTAATTAGTCATTCGGTTTGATCCGGGTGCAAATTAAATTAAACTTTATTAAGCTATGTTAAAAAGAATTATAATTTTTTTATTAGTCATCCTAGTTGTGATGGGGGGATTATCATTTACACCTCAGTTTTCACATTTAAAAAACTTCGCAATCTGGGGAAAACATACTATCCATGATTATAAAACACATCCTACACGTTTGGTGGCAAGTGGTGGCGCGCCGCAATATTGGCCATTGGATTCAAACTATAATAAAGGGGTAATTCCAGATTCTTTGATGACCATTATTGATTCAAATGATACCCATGCATTTATTGTCATACAAAACGGCAAGTTGTTATATGAAAAATATTGGGATGGATATACACCCAAAACATTAAGTGGGTCTTTTTCTGCTGCGAAAAGCATCATCTCTTTATTAAT
>DOMR01000077.1 GCA_003509845.1 Chitinophagaceae bacterium
TCTCCTCTTGCCCATTGACAAATATTATGTGGATTTAAAAAAGACATGACTAATAAAAATGGCTTCTCCCTTTTTAATTCAAAAAAATATTTGGCATAATTAGGTAATAAACTATCCGTGCCATTTCCTTTTTTATTGGACATATAACTGAAGCCATGGGTTTGATCTTTATTACGATCATAAGGCAAATGCCATTTGCCAATATAACCAGTCTCATAACCTGCATTTTTAAATATGGTTCCCATGGAAGGAAAAGTAACTGGATCTATTAAAGTATCATCATTATTTTGAATACCTAACTCATGTGGATACCTGCCAGTAAATATGGAACTTCGTGAAGGCACACATAAAGGATTTGCACAATAGGCATTGGTAAAGCGTACACCATGACTTGCTAAATAATCGATATTGGGCGTATTAATAAACTTAGTCCCTAAATTAATACTCATGGTTTCAGCAGACAACTCATCTGTCATGATAAAAAGCACATTGGGCTTTTGTTGCGCAAAAACACTTACGGAAACCAATACCAATAAATTAATAATTGCAACACTGATTGAAAATTTAAAACGCATACACCCTTTATTTAAAATTATTTATAACAAAAATTAAAAATCATCATCGTCTTCCCCCTTTTTCTTCTTTACTTTAATTACAGGTTTTGCCACTAATTCAGGTCGTACCATTTGCTTAAATACCCCTCTGAAAATGGTAATGAGTTTTTGTTGTTCTGGATGCAAATCTTTTTCTAGAATTTTATTTTTTTCTAAAGGATCTTTGAGCACATTATATATTTCTCCAGTTTCGTATAATTTCCATTCTTTATTATGTACAAATCTTGCACTTGGGAAATCGCCTTTTTTAGGATCATAATGCGAAAACAACCAATCCCTTGGTGTATATTTTTCACCCAAAAGTTGTGGCATTAAACTGACACCGTCAGTGATAAACCCATTAGGCAAAGCAATATTTGCCGCATCCGCCATGGTTGGTAAAAAATCGGTGAAGTCAACTAAATTTTTATTGATTTGGCCTGGCTTAATTTTACCTGGCCAATATGCGACCATTGGTACATGGATGCCATATTCATTCGTATATCCCTTATTACCAGGTATTTCACGACCATCCGCCATTTTGGAGGTGATACCAACGCCTGTGCCATTATCTCCAGTAAAAAGGATTAATGTGTTTTGTAATAGACCCAATGATTTTACCTTGTCAATAATGTCCCCCACACTTTTATCTAAGTAGGCCATTTCATCTTTAAAATGAACATTATCAGCTTTACCACCACCAGGCTCCCCCTTTGCAACCACTTTGAAATCCTGATATGCTTTTTGATTTAAAGGCGTTGGTACAAATGGCTTATGTGATAAAACCATGGGATAATACACAAAGAATGGAACGTCTTTTTTACGCTCCATAAAATTATTAATAAAGTTGACAAACAATTCTGGCCCATACTCCCCATTGTTGTACTTTTTCATCACTCCATTCTCAATCAACTTTGGATCCTTATAACGCTCATTATAGGTGGAACTGGTATCCATTAAATTCCACAACAAGTATTCATCAAAACCTGACTTATAGGGGGCATATTCATCCCCTTTTAATTGCCATTTCCCTGCTATGCAAGTAGCGTAGCCATGGGATTTAAATAAATGCGCAAAAGTGGTTTCATTTTGGTCCAAGTAACCCCACTTTTCATAATTTCTAAAATTGGATTTACCCGTCATTATTTGAATACGTGATGGCGAACAAAGTGGTTGTGCATAGCACTGTTCAAATAAAACACCCTGTTTTGCCATCGCATCAATTCTGGGTGTTTTATAAGTAACACTACCATAGGCACTTACTGTTTCAAAGCCAATATCATCACCTAAGATTAAAATAATATTAGGTTGCTTTTCAGTTTTACTTTTTACACCTTGCGCAATAGTTGCATTTGAAATTACAAACAATAAACAACACAAATAAATGCAACTATTTTTTATTTTCATGTGTAAAAATTAATATTCAATGAAAATTATTTATAAGGTTATTTTCCATTCGTTGTTCATTGGTCTACCTAATAATGCACTTGCTTCAGCGTCATTCAAAATAGTTTCTTTTTTTGGATTCCATTTTAATGAACGGTTCAAACGATAAGCGATATTTCCAAGGTTACACACCGTTGCAGTACGATGCCCAATTTCAACATCACATACAGGCTTTTTACGCGTGCGCATTGCACTTAAGAAATCCTTATAGTGATTCGTACTATTGTAAACACGCTTATCCGCATCCGTGAAAATTTTATCCTTCAAACTGACAGGACTTGTTTCGAGCTTACCTCTTTGTACTTTTATTTCTCCTTCGGTACCAAAAAAGTGAATTGCATTATTCCACTCCCACTTTTCATGCGTCATGGTGATTCCATTTGCATAACGATAGGTTAAGTAAAGATTTTCTTTTCCATCAGGTGCTAAAACTTCTACCGGGCCTGAATGATCCATATCTAGTGCCCATTGTACAATATCATACATATGTGCACCCCAATCTGTAACACCCCCGCCGCCAAATTCTCTATACTTTCTCCAATTTGGGAAAACATCTTTGGTGATGGGTGGTGCTAATTCTGCATTAAAGTTCGCAAATTCATTTGGGCCTAACCATTTACTCCAATCCAAACCCTGTGGCATTGGTTCCGCTGGTAAATCATATACAATTGGGGCTGGTCCTACATTCACTTTAATATGCTTTATTTCACCAATAGTTCCATTACGAACTAACTCAGCTGCTTGTCTAAATTCATTCCAAGAACGTTGCATACTTCCTGTTTGGAACACGCGATCATATTTACGTGTTGCTTGCACCATTGCTCTTCCCTCTTTTACTGTTAATGAAAGTGGCTTTTCACAATAGATATCTTTACCCGCCGCAGCGGCTCTAACTGCCATTGCAGCATGCCAATGGTCTGGTGTTGAAATAACAACCGCATCCACATCTTTGCGTTCTAATAATTCCCTAAAATCAGTATACACGGGTATATCAGCATACACCCCTAATGTTGGATTTTTTAAATAGGTTGCTTTTATTTTATCCATGGTTGCTTCCGCTTTACCAGGATACACTTCACTTAATGCAACTATGCGCGCTTCGCCCGTATTTATAAAAGACCCAGCTAAGCTTTTTGCTTGTTTACCTGCGCCTATAAAACCTAATGTAATCATATCACTTGGTGCAGTATAGGAAACACCATGTACATTTTTACCGCCCAATACAAATCGAGGAACGAACATAAAAGCTGCTGCAGCCTTGGTTGATTGACCTACAAATGAACGTCGGTTGATATTATTTTTTGATGACTGTTTCATATAATTATTTTTTTTGAAATTATGTTATTAAAAATGCTTTTGTAATTTAATCTTTTTATTGCGTAATTGAATAAGGAAAATTTACTGGCAATACCCCCCTTTTTAAGTTCGGTTTCACCCCCATATTAAAAATAAGTTTGCCCCCCTTCAATAAATCATCATGGGTGATGTAATTATTGTTAAACGGCTTTCCACGCAAGCTTGCCGATTGTATGTATACATTTTGTTCATTATTGGCTGGCGCTTCAATGCTTAACTTTTTGCCATTATCTAAATTCAAAGTTATTTTCTTGAACAAGGGTGAACCAAGGACATATTCTTGTGATCCAGGACATACTGAATAAAATCCCATGGCGCTAAAAACATACCAAGCACTTGTTTGTCCGTTATCTTCATCCCCACAATAACCATCTGGTGTAGGACGATATAATTTATTCATGGCATCT